>NZ_JBXUOV010000122.1:0-17518 GCF_057196585.1 Micromonospora sp. ATLC20 | reverse complement strand
GCCGAGGCGGCCGGCGTGGCGTCGAACCCGCCGGCCGGCGACGGCAAGCCCGCCGGCGACGCGGCCGGCGCGCAGGAGCGCAACCTCAAGGAAGCGGAATCCGGTACGGGCGCGGACGGCGCCGACCCGGCGGACGCGAGCGGAACGGGGGTCCGGAAGTGACCACTCCTCGGCCGGAGACGCTGGCCAAGCTCACGCCGGTGCTCACCAAGCGCTGGCTCTCGCCGGACGCGTGGCGGCTCGGCACCTACGAGAAGCTGGACGGCTACGCCGCCCTGCGCAAGGCGCTCAACGCGCACCCGGACGACCTGATCCAGCTGATCAAGGACTCCGGACTGCGTGGCCGGGGCGGCGCGGGCTTCCCGACCGGTCTCAAGTGGGGCTTCATCCCGCAGGGCGACGGGAAGCCGCACTACCTGGTGGTGAACGCCGACGAGGGCGAGCCGGGCACCTGCAAGGACCTGCCGCTGATGACCCACGACCCGCACTCGCTGGTCGAGGGCGTCATCATCGCCTCGTACGCGATCCGGGCCAACCGGGCGTACATCTACATCCGCGGTGAGGCCGTGCACGCCGCCCGGCGGCTGCGCAGCGCCGTCGACGAGGCGTACGCCAAGGGTTACCTCGGCCGGAACATCCTCGGCTCGGGCTTCGACCTGGACCTGGTGGTGCACTCGGGCGCCGGGGCGTACATCTGCGGTGAGGAGACCGCGCTGCTGGACTCGCTGGAGGGCTTCCGCGGCCAGCCCCGGCTGCGCCCGCCGTTCCCGGCGACCCACGGCCTGTACGCCAGCCCGACCGTCGTCAACAACGTCGGCACCATCGCCAGCGTGCCGTACATCGTGCTCGGTGGCGCGGACTGGTGGAAGACGATGGGCACGGAGAAGTCGTCCGGCCCGATGATCTACTCGCTGTCCGGCCGGATCGCCAACCCCGGCCAGTACGAGTGCTCGATGGGCATCACCCTGCGCGAGCTGATCGAGCTGGCCGGCGGCATGAAGCCCGGGCACAACCTGAAGTTCTGGACCCCGGGTGGCTCGTCGACGCCGCTGCTGACCGCCGAGCACCTGGACGTGCCGCTGGACTTCGAGGGGGTGGCGGCGGCCGGCTCGATCCTGGGCACCACCGCCACGCAGATCTTCTCCGACCAGGACTGCCCGGTGTACGCGACCTACCGGTGGCTGGAGTTCTACCACCACGAGTCGTGCGGCAAGTGCACCCCGTGCCGGGAGGGCAACTACTGGATGGTCCGGGTCTACCGGCGCATCCTGGCCGGCCAGGGCACCCACGAGGACCTGGACACCCTGCTCGACACCTGCGACAACATCCTCGGCCGTTCGTTCTGCGGTCTGGGTGACGGCGCGACCAGCTCGGTGACCTCGTCGCTGAAGTACTTCAAGCAGGACTACCTCGACTACATCGAGGGACGTACCGCGCCGAAGCTCTCCGACAAGTCTCTGGTTGGAGCTCACTGATGAGCGCGAGGAACGAGCTTGCGAGTCCCGCAGTCGCGATTGGAAGGCGACGCTGATGACCGACGTAGCCAAGCAGACCGAGACCGTCACGCTGACCATCGACGGCGTCGAGGTCACCGCGCCCAAGGGCGCGCTGCTGATCCGCGTCGCCGAGCAGCTCGGCACCGAGATCCCGCGCTTCTGCGACCACCCGCTGCTGGCTCCGGCGGGCGCCTGCCGGCAGTGCCTGGTGGAGGTGGAGGGCCAGCGCAAGCCGGTCGCCTCCTGCACCCAGACCGTCGCCGACGGCATGGTGGTGCGGACGCAGCTCACCTCCCCGGTCGCCAAGAAGGCCCAGGAGGGGGTGATGGAGCTGCTGCTCCTCAACCACCCCCTGGACTGCCCGATGTGCGACAAGGGCGGCGAGTGCCCGCTGCAGAACCAGGCGATGTCCACCGGCCGGACGGACTCGCGGTTCCACGAGCACAAGCGGGAGTACCCGAAGCCGCTGCCGATCAGCACCCAGGTGCTGCTCGACCGCGAGCGCTGCGTGCTCTGCCAGCGGTGCACCCGGTTCTCCGAGGAGATCGCCGGCGACAAGTTCATCGACCTGATGGGACGCTCCTCGCACGAGGAGATCAACATCTACCGGGACGAGGAGTACGGCGAGGACGGCGACGCCGGTGACGTCCCGTTCAACTCCTACTTCTCCGGCAACACCGTGCAGATCTGCCCGGTGGGCGCGCTGACCGGCGCGCAGTACCGGTTCCGGGCCCGCCCGTTCGACCTGGTCTCCACGCCCAGCGTCTGCGAGCACTGCTCGGCCGGCTGCGCCCAGCGCACCGACTGGCGGCGCGGCAAGGTGCTGCGCCGGCTGGCCGGCGACGACCCGGCGGTGAACGAGGAGTGGAACTGCGACAAGGGTCGCTGGGGCTTCCAGTACACCCGCGCGTTCGACCGGATCAGCACCCCGATGGTGCGCGACGAGAAGACCGGTGAGCTGCGCGAGGCGTCCTGGAGCGAGGCGCTGACCCGGGCCGCCGAGGGGCTGCGCGCGGCCCGCGACGGCGCGACCGGCACGGCGGTGCTGACCGGCGGCCGGCTGACAGTCGAGGACGCCTACGCGTACGCGAAGTTCGCCCGCATCGCGCTGCACACGAACGACATCGACTTCCGGGCCCGCCCGGTCTCCCGCGAGGAGGCCGACTTCCTGGCCAGCAGCGTCGCCGGGGTCACCGACGTGACCTACACGGACGTGGAGAACGCGCCCGCCGTGGTGCTCGTCGGCCTGGAGCCGGAGGAGGAGTGCCCGATCCTCTTCCTGCGGCTGCGCAAGGCGTACCTGAAGAAGAAGCTCACCGTGTACGCGCTCGCGCCGTTCGCCACGCGCGGCCTGGAGAAGCTCGGGGCCAAGCTGGCCCGGGTGGTGCCCGGCGAGGAGGCCGGCGTGCTGGCCGAGCACGCCACGGTGGCCGAGGCGCTGGGTCAGCCCGGCGCGATCCTCATCGTCGGCGAGCGCCTGGCCGAGGTGCCGGGCGGCCTGTCGGCGGCGGCGGACGTCGCCCGGCGTACCGGTGCCCGGCTGGTCTGGGTGCCGCGGCGCGCGGGTGACCGCGGCGCTGTCGACGCGGGCTGCCTGCCCAACCTGCTCCCCGGCGGCCGGGTCGTCACCGAGCCGGCCGCGCGCGCGGAGCTGGGCGAGGCGTGGGACATCCCGGCCGGGGTGATCCCCAGCCAGGCCGGCCGCGACACCGACGGCATCCTCACCGCCGCCGCGAACGGCCAGATCGGCGCCCTGGTGGTGGCCGGCGTCGACCCGGCCGACCTGGCCGACCCGCGCCTGGCCGAGTCCGCACTGGACGCGGTGCCGTTCCTGGTCAGCCTGGAACTGCGGATGAGCGCGGTGTCCCGCCGCGCCGACGTGGTCCTGCCGGTCGCGCCGGTGGTCGAGAAGGCCGGCAGCTTCCTGGACTGGGAGGGCCGGCTGCGCACGTTCGAGAAGGTGCTGGACACCGGCGCGATGACCGACGCCCGCATCCTCGACGCGCTCGCCGCGCAGCTCGACGTGCGGCTGGGCACCGGTGACGTGCCGAGCATCCGGCGCGAGCTGGGCGCGCTGCCGCGCACCCGGGTCGAGCGTCCGTCGGCGCCCTCGGTCGAGCCGGCCGCCGTTCGGCAGCCCGGACCGGGCGAGGCGGTGCTCGCCACCTGGCACCAGCTGATCGACCTGGGCAGCCTCACCGACGGCGACGAGCACCTCGCCGGCACCGCCCGCCCGCCGGTGGTCCGGCTCGGCAAGGGCACCGCCGAGGCGCTCGGTGTCGCCGACGGTGACCCGGTCACGGTGGGCACCGACCGCGGCGCGATCACGCTGCCGGCGGCGATCACCGAGATGCCCGACGGCGTCGTCTGGCTGCCGACCAACTCACCCGGCTCCACCGTGCGGCGCGGCCTCGGCGCGACGTCCGGCGACGTGGTGAGCGTCTCCGCAGTCGGGAACGAAAGGTGGGTGCAGTGAACCCCGTCATCCTCGCGGCGCAGGACCCGACGCTTGCCGACTTCGGCAAGGACCCGTGGTGGCTGGTCCTCGGCAAGATCCTGTTCGCGTTCGTCGTCGCCGTGGCGGCCACGCTGCTCGGCGTCTGGTTCGAGCGCCGGGTCGTCGGCCGCATGGCGGTGCGGCCCGGCCCCAACCAGGCCGGCCCGTTCGGTCTGCTCCAGACGCTCGCCGACGGCGTGAAGCTGGCCTTCAAGGAGGACATCCTCCCGCGCAAGGCCGACAAGGTCGTCTACTTCTTCGCCCCGGTGATCTCCGTGGTCTGCGCGGTCACCGCGCTGTCGGTGATCCCGTTCGGGCCGATGGTGAGCATCTTCGGGCACCGGACGCCGCTGCAGGTCACCGACGTGTCGGTGGCGGTGCTGGTGGTGCTGGCCTTCTCCTCGCTCGCCGTGTACGGCATCGTGCTCGGCGGCTGGGCCAGCGGCTCCACCTACCCGCTGCTCGGCGGTCTGCGCTCGGCGGCCCAGCTGGTCTCGTACGAGGTCACCATGGGCCTGAGCGTGGTCGCGGTGTTCATGACCGCGGGCACCATGTCGACGAGCGGGATCGTCGCCGCGCAGGGCGACGGCACCCGGCTGAGCATCGGCGGCTTCGACCTCGCCGCGCCCGGCTGGTACGCGATCCTGCTGCTGCCCAGCTTCATCATGTTCTTCATCGCCATCGTCGGTGAGACCAACCGGGCGCCGTTCGACCTGCCCGAGGCGGAGTCGGAGCTGGTGGCCGGCTTCCAGACCGAGTACAGCTCGCTGAAGTTCGCGCTGTTCATGCTCAGCGAGTACGTCGCGATGGTGACCATGTCGGCGTTCACCGTGACGCTGTTCCTCGGCGGCTGGCACGCGCCGTGGCCGATCACCATCTGGTCGGGCGCCAACGACGGCTGGTGGCCGATGCTGTGGTTCTTCGGCAAGGTCATCATGCTGGTGTTCGTCTTCGTCTGGCTCCGCGGCACGCTGCCCCGGCTCCGGTACGACCAGTTCATGCGGTTCGGCTGGAAGGTGCTGCTGCCGCTGAACCTGGTCTGGATCATGGTGCTCGCCGGGCTGCGCTCGATCGAGGACTGGCAGACCCGGGACCGGCTGCTCGTCACCGCCGTCGGCGCGGGCGTGCTGCTGCTGGCCACGCTCTTCTGGCCGTCTCGGAAGAAGGAGCCGAAGCCGTCGCTGCAGGAGCAGGCGGACACCCGGCCGTACGGCAGCTTCCCGCTGCCGCCGATGGATCTTCAGGTTCCGCCGAGCCCGCGTACCAAGCGCGTGCTCGCCGAGCGGGAGCCGGCCAACGTGGTCGCCGGCCCGGACTCCAGGGAGGTGTGACGTGGGCGCGATCACCGGAACGTTCAAGGGCTTCGGTGTCACCTTCTCGCACATGTTCAAGAAGGTCGTCACCACCGACTACCCGTTCAAGCCGCCGGTCTCGGCGCCGCGCTACCACGGGCGGCACATCCTCAACCGGCACCCGGACGGGCTGGAGAAGTGCATCGGCTGCGAGCTGTGCGCCTGGGCCTGCCCGGCCGACGCGATCTATGTGGAGGGTGGCGACAACACCGAGGAGCAGCGCTTCTCCCCGGGTGAGCGGTACGCCAGCACCTACCAGATCAACTACGCCCGGTGCATCTTCTGCGGGCTCTGCATCGAGGCCTGCCCGACCCGTTCGCTCACCATGAGCAACGAGTACGAGCTGGCCCGCGACAACCGGCAGGACCTGATCTTCACCAAGGAGCAGCTGCTCGCTCCGCTGCTCGAAGGCATGGAGCAGCCGCCGCACCCGATGCGGCTGGGCGACAGCGAGAAGGACTACTACGTCGGCGCGCTCACCAACCCGGGCACCTCGGCCGGCGCCGAGCGCTCGCCGATGGGCCCCGGCCGGTACCAGGTGGAGGAGCACCCGGGCGTGACCTTCCCCGGCGCCGAGCAGGCCGAGCAGCGGTCCGCCGCCGCGGCGGGCAAGGGAGGCAAGGCATGACCTCGGCAACGGTGCTCGCCGCCGCCGGCCAGGTGTCCGGGGGTGAGGAGGTCACCTTCTGGATCCTCGCCCCGCTGGCCCTGCTCGGCGCGGTCGGCATGGTGTGGGCCCGCAACGCGGTCCACTCCGCGCTCTGGCTGGTGCTGACCATGCTCTGCCTGGGCGTGTTCTACGTGCTCCAGGCCGGGCCGTTCATCGGCATGGTGCAGATCATCGTCTACACCGGCGCGATCATGATGCTGTTCCTGTTCGTGCTGATGCTCGTCGGCCGGGACGCGTCCGACTCGCTCATCGAGACGCTGCGCGGCCAGCGGGTCGCCGCCGTGGTCCTCGGGCTCGGCTTCGCCGGCCTGGTGGGCACCGGCCTCTACCGCGCGCTCGACGGCGTCCAGCCGGTCGGGCTCGACGAGGCCAACGGCGAGGGCAACGTCCAGGGCATCGCCCGGCTGCTGTTCACCAAGTACGTCTTCGCCTTCGAGCTGACCTCGGCGCTGCTGATCACCGCCGCCGTCGGCGCGATGGTGCTGGCGCACGTGGAGCGGCGCAAGGCGGACCGGATGGACCAGATCGCCACCATGAAGGCGCGGTTCCGCCCCGGCAACTACCCCGGACCGAAGCCCGGCCCGGGCGTCTACGCCACGTCCTCCTCGGTGGCCACCCCGGCCCGTCTGCCCGACGGCCGGCTGACCGACCGCAGCATCCCGGAGATCATGCCGGTGCGTGAGCTGACGGCTGAGGAGACCGCACCGAAGGGGACCGAAAAATGACCCCGGACTACTACCTCATCCTCGCGGCGGTGCTGTTCACCATCGGCGCCGTGGGCGTGCTGGTCCGGCGCAACGCGATCGTGCTGTTCATGTGCATCGAGCTGATGCTCAACGCGGCCAACCTGACCCTGGTCACGTTCAGCCGGATCAACGGCGACCTGAACGGCCAGATCATGGCGTTCTTCGTGATGGTGGTCGCGGCGGCCGAGGTCGTGGTCGGGCTCGCGATCATCATGGCGATCTTCCGGACCCGGCGCTCGGCCAGCGTCGACGACGCCAACCTGCTGAAGTACTGAGGGGCTCGTGGTGGAACAGATTCTGACGATCGCCCAGTCTGAGCCAGCCGAAGCCGTCACCTTCGCCACGGCGGACGGGATGCTGGGCAGTGTCTGGCTGCTGGTGGCGATCCCGCTGGTCAGCGCGGCGATCCTGCTGCTGCTCGGCAAGCGGGCCGACCGCTGGGGCCACTGGCTGGGCGTGGGCGCCATCGGCGCCGCGTTCGTGCTCGGGCTCACCTACTTCCTCCAGCTGCGCGGGCTGGAGAACAAGCAGGTCGAGCTGAGCCTCTGGGACTTCATGGCGGTCGGCAACCTGAAGGTCGACTTCGGTCTGCTCTTCGACCCGCTGGCCGCGGTCTTCGTCCTGCTGATCACCGGGGTGGGCTTCCTGATCCACCTCTACGCCGTGGAGTACATGGCGCACGACGCGGGCCGGCGGCTGTTCTTCGCGTACTTCAACCTGTTCGTCGCCGCCATGCTCCTGCTGGTGCTCGGCAACAACTACGTGATGCTCTACTTCGGCTGGGAGGGCGTCGGCCTGGCGTCGTACCTGCTGATCTCCTTCTGGTACGGCCGGCCCAGCGCGGCCACCGCCGGCAAGAAGGCGTTCCTGATGAACCGGGTCGGCGACGCCGGCCTGGCCATCGGCATCTTCATCATGTTCGCCGTGCTCGGCACCACCCAGTACGACGAGGTGTTCAACGGGGTCGGCTCGATGACCTCGACCACCGTGCTGGTGCTCGGCCTGCTGCTCCTGCTCGGCGCGGCCGGCAAGTCCGGTCAGTTCCCGCTCCAGGCGTGGTTGCCGGACGCGATGGAGGGCCCGACCCCGGTGTCCGCGCTCATCCACGCGGCCACCATGGTCACCGCCGGCGTCTACCTGATCGCCCGCTCCAACGCGATCTTCTCGGCCAACGAGACGCTCCAGCTCGTGGTGGTCAGCGTCGGTGCGCTCACGCTGCTGATGGGCTGCATCATCGGCGCGGCCAAGGACGACATCAAGCGCGTGCTGGCCTGGTCGACGGTGAGCCAGATCGGCTACATGTTCCTGGGCGTCGGTCTCGGCGGTGGCGCGTACGCGCTGGCCATCGTGCACCTGCTGGCGCACGGCTTCTTCAAGGCCAACATGTTCCTCGGCGCCGGCTCCGTCATGCACGGCATGAACGACCAGGTGGACATCCGCCGCTTCGGCGGGCTGTCCAAGTACATGAAGGTCACCTGGCTGACGTTCATGATGGGCTGGCTCGCCATCATCGGCATGTTCCCGTTCTCCGGCTACTTCTCCAAGGAGCCGATCATCGTGGCCGCGTTCGAGCGGGAGGGCTGGACGGCCTGGCTGTTCGGCATGGCCGCGCTGCTCGGCGCCGGGCTCACCGCGTTCTACATGACGCGGCTGTTCGTGCTCACGTTCCACGGGCCGAAGCGCTGGACCGAGGACATCGAGCACCCGCACGAGTCGCCGAAGCTGATGACCATCCCGCTGATCCTGCTGGCGGTCGGCTCGGTCGGCGCGGGCTTCCTGCTCGCCACCTCCGTGCCGGACTGGCTCACCGCCACCAACGGACTCGCCGCCGAGAGCGGGGAGCACGCGCCGGTGCTGGCGCACTGGCTGCTCACCGCGCTGTCGCTGCTGGTCACCGTGCTGGGCGCCGGGCTGGCCTGGTTCCTGTTCCGCTCCGGTACGGCCACCGAGCCGCAGCCGGCCGGCGTGGTGGTCACCGCCGCCCGCCGGAACCTCTACACGGACGCCTTCAACGAGGCGGTCTTCGAGAAGCCGGGCATCTTCCTCACCCGGGCGCTGGTGTTCCTCGACAACCGGGGCGTGGACGGGCTGGTCAACGGCCTGGCCGCCGCCGTGGGCGGGGGCTCGGGCCGGCTCCGGCGGCTCCAGACCGGCTTCGTGCGGTCGTACGCGACCTCGATCCTGACCGGCGCGCTGCTCGTGGTGGCGGCGTTCCTGGCGGTGCAGGCGGGGTGGTTGGCGTGATCGACCTCAACGCGGCCGCCCCCGCCGGCGGGCCACGCAGTCACGACGGAGGTAAGGCCGAATAATGTCCAACTTCCCGTTCCTCTCGGTGCTGACCGTGGCGCCGCTGGTCGGCGCCCTGGTGGTGGCACTGCTGCCCCGCAGCCGCCCGGACCTGGCCAAGCTGGTGGCGTTCGGCTGGTCGCTGCTGGTGCTGGTGCTCTCGGTGGTGATGTGGTTCGCCTTCTCCGCCGGTGGTGACCGGTTCCAGTTCCGCGAGTCGTACCCGTGGATCCCGAACTGGGGCGTGAGCTTCACCTTCGAGGTGGACGGCATCGCGCTGGTCATGCTGATGCTGATCGCGATCCTGGTGCCGCTGGTGATCCTGGCGTCCTGGCACGACGCCGAGGCGTCGAAGCGCTCGGTGCCCGCGTACTTCGCGCTGCTGCTCGTCCTCGAGTGCACGATGATCGGCGTCTTCGCCGCCGCCGACGTCTTCCTGTTCTACGTGTTCTTCGAGGTCATGCTGGTGCCGATGTACTTCCTGATCGGCAGCTACGGCGGCCACCAGCGGCAGTACGCGGCGGTGAAGTTCTTCCTCTACTCGCTGGTCGGCGGTCTGTTCATGCTGGCCGCGGTGATCGGCCTCTGGGTGGTCGGCGGGAAGACCTTCGACTGGCAGGCGCTGAGCCAGGCGGAGTTCGCCACCGACACGGCCCGCTGGCTGTTCCTCGGCTTCTTCGTGGCCTTCGCGATCAAGGCGCCGTTCTTCCCGTTCCACACCTGGCTGCCGGACGCCGGTGGCGCGGCCCCGGCCGGCGCCGCCGCGCTGCTGGTCGGCGTGCTGGACAAGGTCGGCACGTTCGGCATCCTGCGCTACTGCCTCCCGCTGTTCCCGGAGGCGTCGCGCTGGTTCGCGCCGTGGGCGCTGGCGCTCGGTGTCATCGGCATCATCTACGCCGCGCTGCTGGCGGTCGGCCAGAACGACCTGAAGCGGCTGGTGTCGTACACCTCGATCGCGCACTTCGGGTTCATCGGCGTCGGCATCTTCGCGTTCACCACCCAGGCCGGCACCGGTGCGGTGCTCTACATGCTCAACCACGGCCTGGCCACCGGCCTGCTGTTCCTCGTGGTCGGCATGCTGATCGCCCGGCGCGGCTCGGCGCTGATCAGCGACTTCGGTGGCGCGGGCAAGCTGGTCCCGGTGCTCGCCGGCGTGCTGTTCTTCGCCGGTCTGGCTTCGCTGGCGCTACCCGGCACCGCACCGTTCGTCTCCGAGTTCCTGGTGCTGATCGGCACGTTCACCGTCAACAAGCCGGTCGCGGTGATCGCCACGCTCGGCATCATCCTGGCGGCGGCGTACGTGCTGTGGATGGTGCAGCGCACCACGCAGGGCACGCTGAACCCGGCGCTGACCGAGGTCGAGGGCATGCGACGCGACCTCACCCTGCGCGAGAAGGTGGTCGTCGCGCCGCTGATCGCGCTGATCGTGCTGCTCGGCTTCTATCCGAAGCCGGTCACCGATGTCATCAATCCCGCCGTCCAGGCGACCATGCAGGACGTCGGCAAGTCCGACCCCGCCCCTGAGGTCGGCAGCGTCCAGGAGGCCGCAAAATGACCGAGCTCAAGCTGCCGTCGATCGACTACGCGGCGCTCGCTCCGATCCTGATCATGCTGGGCGCGGCGCTCCTCGGGGTCCTGGTCGAGGCGTTCGTGCCGCGCCGCCTGCGCAACGCGGTGCAACTCGGGCTCGCCCTGGTGGCGATGCTCGCCGCGATCGTCATGGTGATCCTGAACTCCGACGACCGGCTGATCACCATCGGCGGCGCCATCGCGATCGACGGCCCGACGCTGTTCCTGCAGGGCGCCATCCTGGTGCTCGCGGTGATGGCGCTGCTGCTCGTCGGCGAGCGCACTGTCGAGCGGGGCGGCGCGTTCGTGGCGCACGCCGCGGTCACCGCCGAGTCGGCCGAGGACCGGCGACAGGCCGAGGGCGTCGGCGGTGCCACCGAGGTCTACCCGCTGATGTCGTTCGCGATCGGCGGGATGCTGATCTTCGTGGCGGCGAACGACCTGCTGACCATGTTCGTCGCGCTGGAGGTCTTCTCGCTTCCGCTCTACCTGCTCTGCGCGCTGGCCCGCCGCCGGCGTCTGCTGAGCCAGGAGGCGGCGCTGAAGTACTTCATGCTCGGCGCGTACGCCTCGGCGTTCTTCCTGTTCGGTGTCGCCCTGATCTACGGCTTCACCTCCGGGATCCCGGGCCGTACGGCCGGCGTCGACTTCGCCACCGTGCACGCCGCGGTCACCGACTCCCCGTCCAGCCCGGTGCTGTTGTTCGCCGGCATGGCGCTGCTCGCCATCGGCCTGCTGTTCAAGGCCGCCGCCGCGCCGTTCCACGTCTGGACGCCGGACGTCTACCAGGGCGCGCCGACCCCGGTCACCGGCTTCATGGCGGCCTGCACCAAGGTCGCCGCGTTCGGTGCGCTGCTGCGCGTCTTCCACGTGGCGTTCGCCGGGGCCTCCTGGGACTTCACCCCGGTGCTCGGCGCGATCGCGGTGCTGACCATGCTGGTCGGCGCGGTGCTGGCGGTCACCCAGACCGACATCAAGCGCCTGCTGGCGTACTCGTCGATCGCGAACGCCGGTTACCTGCTCGTCGGTGTGCTGGCGCCCAGCCGTGAGGGGCTCTCCGGCACCATGTTCTACCTGGCCGCGTACGGCTTCTCGGTGCTCGCCGCGTTCGCGGTGGTGACGCTTGTGCGTGACGCCGACGGGGAGGCCACCCACCTGTCCCGCTGGGCCGGGCTGGGCCGCCGGTCACCGTTCTTCGCGGCGATCTTCACGTTCATCCTGCTGGCCTTCGCCGGTATCCCGCTGACCAGCGGCTTCACCAGCAAGTTCGCGGTCTTCGGCCCGGCCCTGGAGGCGAACCAGGCGTGGCTGGTGATCGCCGGCGTGCTGACCAGCATGGTGCTGGCCTTCCCGTACCTGCGGGTCGTGGTGATGATGTGGCTGTCCGAGCCGGGCGAGTCCACGCCGACGGTGACCGTGCCCGGCGCGCTCACCTCGGCCGCCCTGGTCATCGGCGTGCTCGCCACGCTGGTCCTCGGCGTGGTGCCCGGCCCGCTGCTCGACCTGACCACCGGCGCCGCCGAATTCGTCAGATGACAGAGGTGTTCCCACCGGGGGCCGGTACGCCGTGGCGTACCGGCCCCCGGCCCGTATCCCCGTCGACGAGCAGGTCGAACGGGTGTGGCATGGTTGAGGACGTGGCGAACCCGGCTGGCGAGCGTTCAGGTCAGTTCGGCGCGCTCGGCCTGCACCTCGCCGACCCGCGCGTCGAAGCCTCCGTGCTGGGCGTGCTCGACCGGGTCGAGACGAGCCTGCGGGCGAGCGTGGCGAGCGCCGATCCGCTGGTGACCGAGGCGTCCCGGCACCTGGTCGAGGCCGGCGGCAAGCGGTTCCGTCCGCTGCTGGTGGCGCTGGGCGCCCAGTTCGGCGACCCGGAGGCCGACCAGGTCGTCCCCGCCGCCGTGGTGATGGAGCTCACCCACCTGGCGACGCTCTACCACGACGACGTGATGGACGAGGCCGCCGTGCGGCGTGGCGCCCCGAGCGCCAACTCCCGCTGGACCAACTCGGTCGCCATCCTGGTGGGCGACTACCTCTTCGCCCGGGCCGCGGACATCGCCGCCGACCTGGGCCCCGAGGCGGTACGCCTGCAGGCGCGCACGTTCGCCCGGCTGGTGCACGGCCAGATCGCCGAGACGGTCGGCCCGCGCGACACCGACCCGGTCGCGCACTACCTGCACGTGATCGCCGAGAAGACCGGCTCGCTGATCGCCACCTCGGCCCGCTTCGGCGGCATGTTCGGCGGCGCGGCGCCCGAGCACGTCGAGGCCCTGGCCGAGTACGGCGAGATCATCGGTGTCGCGTTCCAGCTCTCCGACGACCTGCTGGACATCGCCAGCGAGTCGGTCCAGTCCGGCAAGACACCCGGCACGGACCTGCGCGAGGGCGTACCCACCCTGCCGGTGCTCTACGCGATGGCCTCCGACGACGCGGACGCGGCGAGCGTACGGCTGCGCGAGATCCTGGCCACCGGCCCGCTGGTGGACGACGCGCTGCACGCCGAGGCGCTGGGCCTGCTGCGTGAGTCGCCGGCGCTCAAGCGTGCCCGGGAGACGGTGCGCAGCTACGCCGAGGACGCACGCGCCCGGCTGGCTCCGCTGCCCGAGGGTCCGGCGCGTCGCGCGCTGGAGTCCCTCTGCGACTACATCGCCGACCGCACCAGCTGACCCCCCTCGCCCCACCCACCCGCTCGGGCTCCGTCGATCATGAGGTTGACGGTCGCCCACCCCGGCGTGTCGCACCGCCAACCTCATGATCGTCGCGATGGGGGCGGGGGCCGGTGCGGACGGTCAGGGGAGGGTGGGGGTGGGGGTGGGGCGTAGGAGGCGGGCGCCCAGCAGCATCAGGAAGGCGGCCAGGAGCATCGCTGTGGCGGCCGTCAGCCACATCGCCGGGTAGCCCGCCGCGCCGGCGAGCGCGCCCAGGCCGAGCGGACCGAGGCAGCCGCCCGCGTACACCCCGGTCTGGGTGATCGAGGTGGCGGCGGCCGGGGCCTGCGGGTGGAGCCGGACCACGGCGAAGTTCATCAGCCCCGGCCAGGCCCAGCCGAGACCGAAGCCGAGCACCACGCCCGCTACCAGCGGCGCCGAGCCGGCCACCGCGAGCAGGATCAGGCCGACCGATCCGGTCAGCAGCATCCCGGCGATCAGCCCGACGTGCCCGCTGGTTCGCCGGTCGGCCAGCCAGCCGACGCCGACCCGGGCGAGCACGCACACCACACTGCCCAGCGTCAGTGTCAGGCCGGCCAGGCCGGGGGAGAGGCCCCGCGCCGCCGCCGAGTCGACCAGGAACGTGCCGAGGGCGTTCGCCGCGGCGGCCGCCAGCGTCGCGGCCAGCCCGATCACCACGAGCGGGCCGGTGCCGCCCGGACGGCGACCGGAGGCGGTGCGGGCCCGCCGATCCCCTCCGGCGCGGGGTACGGCCGGCAGCACGGCGAGCGCGGCCACCGCGGCGGCCACGAAGGCCCAGCGCCAGCCGGCGGTGAGCGCGACAGTGGGGACCGCCAGACCGGCCAGCAGCGTGGCGGCCGGTACGGCGGCCTGCTTCACGCCGAACGAGAGGCCCTGCCGGTGGGCGGGTACGTGCTCGGCCAGCGCGGCGTTGCTGGCGAGCTGCCCGAGGGCGTTTGCGGCGGCGCTGAGGGCCAGCAGGGCCACCAGGACCGGGTACGACCGGGCCAGCCCGGCCACCGCCAGCAGTGAGGCGGCGGAGAGCAGGATGGCGGCCCGGGCGACCGGGGCCGAGCCGAAGCGCTCGACCAGGGCGCCGGAGGGCACCGAGGCGAGCGCGCTCACGCCGAAGTAGATCGAGACGGCCAGGCCCAGCCCGGCCGGGCTGAAGCGGAGTTCGTCAGCGAGCTGGACGGCGAGACCACCGACCAGGAAGACGGGCAGGACGCACACGATCGTGGTGAGGGTGGCGCCGGCGCCGACCGTGACGGCGTGCCGGGACGCCGGAGGGGCGGCTCGCGAAACTGTTTCAGTCATCGCGAGCACACCTTACGCCGGACGTTTTGGCTGCTCATCGTGTCCGTCGACACACTGTCTGTGTCTGGTCTTCTGGCATCCTCCATCCGAACAGGCATTTCGCACTCGGCCGGTTTTTCATATGGTGTAAGTCCCCGGCGGCGGAGGTGGTTGTGCGCGACCCCTTGGCGGAACCTTCGGACCTGATCCGTAGCGTGTCTCGCGCGCTTCGAGTGCTCGAGTCGGTCGGCCGTGCGCCGAGAGGGCTCACCGTGAAGCAGATCGCCCGGCGCTGCGAGCTGACCGTCGCCACCACGTACCACCTGGTGCGCACGCTCGCGTACGAGGGCTACGTGATCCGGCGCGAGGACGGGACGTACATCGTGGGGTTGGAGGTGGCCGACCGCTACCGCGAGCTGGTCACCGCGTTCCGGGGGCCGCCGGCGGTCGGTGAGGCGCTGCGCCGCGCGGCGTCGGACACCGGCTGGAGCCATTACCTCGGCCGTTTCGTCGGCGGGCAGGTGGCGGTGACCGCGTCCGCCGAGGGGCCGCGCTCGCCCTACATGGAAGACCTGGTGCCGGGCTTCGACGAGGGCGCACACGCCACCGCGCTGGGCAAGAGCCTCCTTGCCACGCTCACCACCGAACAGCGCTTCCGCTACCTGCGCGAGTACGGCATGCGCCCGTTCACCACGGCCACCCTCACCACCGTCGAGGCGTTCGAGGCGGACCTGGCCGCCGGTGACCGGCGCGGCATGCAGCTGGAGCTGGGGCAGTTCCGGCAGGGCGTGGCGTGCGCCGCGGTGTTGGTCAGCCCGGACAAGGACATCGAGCGCCGGGTGGTGCTGGCGTGCGCGCTGCCGGCCGGCGAGATGATGACCTCGGCCCGGGTGGTCCGCGCCAAACTGCTCACCGCCGCGCGCGCCATCGCCGACGGGATCGCCTCCGAGAACTGACTCGCCGCGCGGGCCGATCGCCTGCGGATCGTCTCCCACAACCGACGAGGGGCCGCCGACCTGGTGGGTCGGCGGCCCCTCGCGGGGCGGTCCAGCGCCGGACCGCCCAGGGGGTGGGTCAGCTACCGACCGGGCCGCCGTCGAGGCGCCAGGTGACCACCACGCCGGGCTTGGCGAAGTCGCCGTCCGGCCAGGTGGAGGCCGGGTTCTCCACCGACGCGCCGGACACCTCGCCGGGGTGCTGCACGGCCACGAAGACCGAGCGGTTGTCGCCGGTGATGAACGGGCCGCAGGTCTCCGCGCCGAGCGGCACGGTGAGGAACTGCTTCAGGTGACCCCGCTCCGGACCCTCGACGGCGGTGGCGAACAGGCCGTCGTTGCTGCCCAGCGCGTTGCCGTCGGTCGAGATCCACAGGTTGCCGGTGGCGTCGAAGGCGACGTTGTCCGGGCAGGAGATCGGCGAGACCTTCGTCTTGTCGTACCCGGCGAAGTAGGTCGAGGCGTCCGCCGGGTCGCCGCAGACGATCGGCAGCGACCAGGCGAAGGTCTCGGCGGTGTTGTCGCCGCGGTCCTCGACCAGCTCCAGGATCTGCCCGTGCCGGTTGCTGTTGCGCGGGTTCGCCTCGTCGGCGGGCGCCTTGCCGGCCTTGCCGCGGTCGCTGTTGTTGGTCAGTGCCACGTAGACCTTGCCGGTGAGCAGGCTCGGCTCGACGTCCTCGGGGCGGTCCATCTTGGTGGCGCCGACTTTGTCCCCGGCCAGCCGGGTGAAGGTGAGTACGTCGGCGGCGGTCATGCCGTCGACGTACGAGCGGTTGCCGCTGACCAGCTTGATCCAGCGGCCCCGGCCGCCGAACCCGCCGTCGGCCGGGAGCGTGCCGGAACCGTCGATCTCGGCGGCCGGGCTGTCGCCCTCGATCTTCGCCACGTAGAGCGTGCCCGACTCCAGCAGCGTCAGGTTGTGCCGCCGCGCCACCGAGGACTGCCCCGGCATGAACTTCTTGTCCGAGACGAACTTGTAGAGGTAGTCGAAGCGCTCGTCGTCGCCCATGTACGCGACCACCCGGCCGTTGCGCGCCACGATGACGTTCGCGCCCTCGTGCTTGAACCGGCCCAGCGCGGTGTGCTTGCGCGGCTTGGCCTGCGGGTCGAACGGGTCGATCTCGACGACCCAGCCGAACCGGTTCGCCTCGTTGGGGTGCTTGGCCAGGTCGAAGCGCTCGTCCGCCCGCTCCCACTTGCGGCTGCCGCTCGGGTGACGCACGTCGGTCGGGATGCCGTACCGGGCCAGCTTCGGCTTCTGCTCCTCGGGCGCGCCGTCGCCGCCGACGAAGTACTGGTTGAAGTTCTCCTCGCCGGAGAGCACGGTGCCCCACGGGGTGACGCCACCGGCGCAGTTGTTGAGCGTGCCGATCACCGTCCGGCCCTTCGGGTCGGCGGCGGTACGCAGCCACGCCGAGCCGGCGGCCGGGCCGGTCAGCTCGAACTTCGTGGCCAGCGCGGTGACCCGCCGGTTGTACTCGCGCCGGCCGCGCCGTACCGGCCGCCACTGCCCGGTGTTCTCCACCCGCTCCAGCTCGACCACGGACATGCCGTGCGCGGCCATCGCCACCCGCACCTGCTCCACCGTGAGCGCGTCCTGGCCGGTGAAGCCGGGGAACATCAGGTCCTCGTTCGTGTACTCGTGGTTGACCACGAGCAGCGCGCGCCGCCTGTCGATCGGCAGCACGCCGACGAAGTCGTTGTTGTAGCCGAACTGCTTGGACTGGGCGGCGGCGGTCTGCCGGCCCAGGCTGAACGCGGGCGCGCCGGGCACGACCTCGTCACCCCAGCGGATCACGACGGAGTGGTCGTACCCGTTGGGGACCACGAGGGTGTCGAGCTTGTTCGGCGGGATCGGCTTGAAGGTCAGCGCGCCGCTGCCAGGGCGGCCCGCGCCGGCGGGCGGCACCTCGCCGCCGCCGGGAACCGGCGGTGCGGCGGG
>NZ_JBXUOV010000121.1:0-17606 GCF_057196585.1 Micromonospora sp. ATLC20 | reverse complement strand
GGGCCGACCCGCCGGCGGCCGAGCCGTGGCGGCCGGCCCGGTGACCGGCGGTCAGCGCGCCACCGGCTCCGGCGTACGCGGCCGGGCCTCGGCGGCCACCCAGTGGCTCACCCGCCGCTCGGCGTAGAACGAGACGAACGGCACGGTGCCGGCGAGCATCACCAGCAGCATCCGCTTCAGCGGCCAGTTCGCCCGGCGCGACAGGTCGAACGTGAGCGCCAGATAGAGCATGTACAGCCAGCCGTGCGCCACGCCGACCACTGCGACAACGCTCGGGTTGTCGAAGCCGTACTTCAGCGGCATGCCGATCAGGACCAGCACCACGAGCGCCACGCCCACGATCCAGGCGATCACGCGGTACCGGGTAAGGGCTCCGCCCACCGTCGTCCGTCCTTCCGCACCGGCCTCAGCCGGGATAGTCGCCGGGCCGGGCGCCCGGATTGGCGTTCAACCAGGATAGGTAGCTGTTGTACGCGGCCAGCTCGGCGTCGTCCGCCCCGTCGGCCGGGGCGGCCGGCGTCCGCACGACGCGAACCGGCCGGCGTACCGCAGGGGTGGTGGCGACCGGCTCGGTGCCGGCAGCCGCCGACGGCGCCGGATCGGCCGCCGGCTGCGCGTCGCCCGGCGGCGTCGCGCGCAGCGTCTGGCGGACCTCACGCCACCAGACGAAGACCACGAAACCGGCGAACACCGGCCACTCGATCGCGTAACCGAAGCTGATCGCGTTCCCCCCGGCGGCGCGGGTGACCTGCCACCAGCCCATCCCGAGGCAACCCGCCACCAGCACGACCATGGCCACGTGGCGGACGATCCACGCCGGTGTCCAGAGCCGATTCATGCCCACGAGAGTACCGGGGCCGCCGGGCTTCTCCGACACGGCGTCGTAGTCCGGGCGGTGGTTTGGTGGCACGCCCGCTGGGCATCCGAACAGGTGCCAACCCGAACGAGACGAGGGGGCGACGATGACCGAATCGGTACGCCGGGACGCGAGCCCGGAACAGCGGGTCGCGGAGTGGGACGGCGATCACGCCCGCACCGTCGACGGCGAGCAGCTCGGGGTGGACCCGGTGGAGCTGGGCGACGAGGACCTGGTCCGGGAGATGCAGAGCCTGCACCGCACCCGGCTGGACACGCTGCGCCACGCCACCGACTCGGCGCTCGCCAACCACCTGCGGCGCACCGCCGAACTGGAGACGGAGTACCTGGCCCGGCACCCCGGCCGGGAGGTCGACCCGAGCCGGCTGCGGGACGCCTGATGGCCAGCCACGCCGAGCGCGGCATGTCCGCGCCGCCGGAGGTGGTGTTCAACACCGCCACTGATCCGGACCGCTCCTCGGCCTGGCTGCCCGAGCGGCTGCGCACCTCCGGCACCTGCCGGGTGGAGGTCGTCGACGCCGACGACATGCGGGCCCGGTGGAGCGCCGCGGACTGGTCCGCCGAAATCGACGTGGAGCCGGCCGGCGCGGGCGGCGCCCGGGTACGGCTGGACCTGGCCGGGCCGGACCACGACCTGGCCGACGAGATCCTGGCCAACCTCGACCGCGAGGTGGCCGACAACCTGACCGCCGGCTGAGCCCGGCCGCACGACGAGCACGAGGAGGCCGGGTTGACCGGGAGTGGCCTGAAGCAGAAGGTGGCGCGCCTGCGCCAGGCGTACGCGCCGCACGAGCATCGGCCGCTGGAGGGCTACCTGAAGGCGATGGGCACCTACGCGGGTGTGACGGCCGCGCTCGTCGGCCTGGTCCGGGCGACCGGCCGGCCGGTGCCCGAGCGGCCCACGCCGGCGGACGTGGTGCTGCTCTCGATCGCCACGCACAAGCTCAGCCGGCTGCTGTCCAAGGACGCGATCACCAGTCCGCTGCGGGCGCCGTTCACCCGCTACGACCACCCGATCGGCAGCGGCGAGGTGATGGAGCAGGTCCGCGACGAGGGCAGCCCGACCCGGCACGCGCTCGGCGAGCTGGTCAGTTGCCCGTTCTGTCTGGCGGTCTGGGTGGCCACCGGGCTCACCGGCGGCCTGGTGCTGGCGCCCCGGCTGACCCGGCTGGTCGCCACCGCGCTGACCGCGGTGGCCGCCTCCGACTTCCTCCAGATGGGGTACGCGGTCGCCCAGCAGGCGGCCGAGGGCGGTCGCCACGAGGCGTGAGACGTGCACACGAAAGGGGGCCGGCACGCGCCGGCCCCCTTTCCGTGTCTCCCACCGTCAGGTGGGGGTGGTGCCGTGGTCCTCGCCGGCCCAGCCGCGCGACGCCTCCGGCTCCCGCTCGTCCTCGTCCTCGCCGGTGACGACGTCCCGGTCCACGGCGGTGCGGTCGTGCTCGTTGGCGAAGTCCGGCTCCGGCAGCGTGTCGACGCCCTCCGGGGGCTGGCCGAGCGCCGCCAGGTGCTCGTGGTCGGGGTTGCGGTCGGTCATCTCGCGTCCTCTCGTCGGCGGGGCTCAGGCGACCGTGCCGCCCAGCAGATCGGCCGCCTCGTCCGCCGCGTACTCGCCCTGGGGGAGCGCGGCGATCCGGGTGAGCAGCTCCGCGGGGAGTTCGGCGGCCACCGCCCGGCGGTAGATGTCCGCCTGGGTGATCCGCTCCTGGCCGTGGTAGATGTCGTCGAGCAGGTCGTCGAGCGGCCGCGTGTCGGGCTGCTCGGTCACGGGCGCGTCATCGGTCACGCCGACCACCTACCCGGCACCGAACCGGTCAAACCCGCCCCAACCCCGCTCAGGCCCGGGCCGGGAGCGTGGCCCGGCGGGCCCGGACGGCCTGGGCCAGGTGCTCCAGGACCTCGGCCGTGGTGTCCCAGCCGATGCAGGCGTCGGTGACCGACTGGCCGTACGCCAGCTCCCGGGTCGGGTCCAGGTCCTGCCGGCCGGGCACCAGGAAGCTCTCCAGCATGATGCCGGCGATCCCGCGCTGGCCGGCGGCGAGCTGCGCGGCCACGTCGGCGGCGACCAGCGGCTGGTTGCGGTGGTCCTTGCCGCTGTTGGCGTGGCTGGCGTCGACCACCACCCGCTCCGGCAGGCCCGCGGCCCGCAGCAGCTCCAGCGCCCCGGCCACCGACTCCGCGTCGTAGTTCGGCCGGCCGCCCCCGCCGCGCAGCACCAGGTGCCCGTCCGCGTTGCCCCGGGTGTGCATGATCGCCGGGGTGCCGGAGACGTCGATGCCGGGGAACACGTGCGGCACCCCGGCCGCCCGGATCGCGTCCACGGCGGTGGCGATGCTGCCGTCCGGGCGGTTCTTCATGCCGATCGGCATGGACAGCCCGGAGGCGAGCTGCCGGTGCACCTGGCTCTCCACCGTCCGCGCGCCGATCGCGCCCCAGGCCACCGTGTCCGCGATGTACTGCGGGGTGATCGGGTCGAGGAACTCGCAGCCCACCGGCAGGCCCAGCCGCAGCACGTCGAGCAGGAGCGCCCGCGCGGTACGCAGACCGGTGTTCACGTCGCCGGAGCCGTCCAGCGCCGGATCGTTGATCAGGCCCTTCCAGCCCACAGTCGAACGCGGCTTCTCGAAGTAGACACGCATCACCACGAGCAGGTCGTCGGCGACCCGGGCGGCGGCCTCGCGCAGCCGGCCCGCGTACTCCAGGGCGGCGGCCGGGTCGTGCACGGAGCAGGGGCCGACGACGACGAGCAGCCGGTCGTCCTCGCGGTCCAGCACCCGGCCGACGGCACGGCGGCCCGCCACGACGGCCTCGGCCAGCGGGGTGTCGAGCGGCAGGTGGTGGTGCAGCAGGGCCGGGGTGGTCAGCGGCACCACACGGTCGATGCGCTGGTCGATGACCCGATGGGCGTCCTGGGACGTGGTCACGGTGGGGATTCCTTCCGCCGACCGTGCCCCCGTGCCGGGTCCGGGGGATCGAGCCGGCTGCTCGCATACGAAAGGGCAGGGAAAAGAATCCCTGCCCGGCCGGCTCGAAGAGGTGGTGACGTCAGCTCATGGTCGAGTCACCGGCTCCTCCAGCCGGCTGCCTAAACCATCGATACGACCGCGTCACGTCGGCCAGCGTACCCGACGCGCGGCGGAAAGCCCGCTGTCGTTCCGAAGTGCGGAACGCGGGGTATGTGATCGGCATGACCACGAGCCACGACCCGAGTGACCAGGAACGGATCGAGTCCCGAGCGCATCTGCTGCCGGAGGAGGCGGCGGCGGGCAGCGACGACGCCGAGGCGCAGGCCGACGCGATCCTCACCGAGTCCGACATCCGCGAGGCGGACCAGAACGCCGCCCCCGACACGGTGCTGGAGCACCGCACCTCCGAGCAGACCGTCACCCCCGTCGAACCGCCCGACTGAGCCCGGCGCCCCGGGCCCGGCGGGAACCCCGGTAACTGTCGTTCCGCAGCCGGGCCAGCGGGCCGGCCAGACGCAACCCCGGCGGCACGTTGCCGATCGGGTCGAACGCGAGCGCGGCGTCCTCGGCGGCGCCGCGCTCGTCGTCGAGGCGTACCTCGCCGAACGGCCGCCACCGGCCCACCGCCGAGGCCACCGCGAGCACCAGGCGGGGCTCGTCTTCGGCGACCGCCGCGCCCGCCTCGGCCAGGCCGCGACCCAGGTCGGGTGACTCCGGGTCGGCCAGCACGGCCAGGAACAGCCGCCGCCCGCCGGCCCGGAACGGCATGATCGACGTGTACGTCCCGGCGAAGCGCCGCCGGGGCAGCGGCAGGTTCCGCAGCACCGGCGCGGCGCCGCTGGAACTCCACAGCAGGTCCACCGGCGGCTCCGGGTCGCGGTGCAGCCGTACCGCCACGCCCAGCACGTCCGGCCAGGCACCCGGCGTCGGCACGCCCTTGGACAGGCGGATCGTGGCCGGCCACCGGCCCGGCAGGTCGAGCAGCGGCACCCCGGTCGGCGGTCCCGGCGTACCCCAGATCCGGGTCTCGCCGGCGAACGTGCGCCCGGCCGGGTGCAGCAGCCGGGCGTGCCGGAGCCGGGCCAGCGCGGCGGCGGCGCGCTCGACGGCGGAGGGTGCGGTGGCGGCCATGCCCGCACGGGTACCCCGGCGCGCACCGACGATGCTCCGGCGCGCGTGTCACCTTTCCGCCGCCGGGATCGGATAGCGTCGTCTCATGCCCGACAGCGGTTTCCCCTGGCCGATCGAGACGACCCGACTGGACAACGGCCTGCGCGTGGTGGTGAGCGAGGACCGCACCGCCCCGGCCGTGGCGGTCAACCTCTGGTACGACGTGGGCTCACGCCACGAGCCGGCGGGACAGACCGGCTTCGCGCACCTCTTCGAGCACCTCATGTTCGAGGGCTCGGTGAACGTGGCGAAGACCGAGCACATGAAGCTGATCCAGGGCGCGGGCGGCTCGCTCAACGCGACCACCAACCCGGACCGGACCAACTACTTCGAGACGGTCCCGGCCGAGCACCTGGAACTGGCGCTCTGGCTGGAGGCCGACCGGATGGGCGGGCTGGTGCCGGCGCTGACCCAGGAGACGCTGGACAACCAGCGCGACGTGGTGAAGAACGAGCGCCGCCAGCGCTACGAGAACGTGCCGTACGGCGACGCGTGGCTGCGCCTGCTGCCGCTGCTCTACCCGCCGGGCCACCCGTACCACCACGCGACGATCGGGTCGATGGCCGACCTGAACGCCGCCGACCTGGCCACCTTCCAGGAGTTCCACAGCACCTACTACGCGCCGAACAACGCGGTCCTCACCGTGGTCGGCGACACCGAAGCGGCGGAGGTGTTCGGGCTCGCCGACAAGTACTTCGGCGGCCTGGCCGCGCGGGCCGACATCCCGGCCGCGCCGGACGGCCGCACGGTGCCCGCCACGGGCGCTCCGGCGGTGGAGACGGTCACCGCCGACGTGCCCGCCCCCCGCGTCTACGTCGCGCACCGCACCCACCCGTTCGGCACCCAGGGGTACGACGTGACGACGGTGCTGGCCACGGTGCTCGGCAGCGGCCGGGGCAGCCGGCTCTACCAGCGGCTCGCCGACGGTGAGCGGATCGCCCAGCCGGACCTGGTCGGCGCGTACGGGGTGGACCTGGCGCACGCGCCCGCCCCGCTGATCGCCACCGCCACGGCCCGGCCCGGGGTGAGCGCCGAGCGGCTGCGCGACGGGCTCGCCGAGGTGGTCGACGAGCTGGCCACGGTGCCGGTGACCGCCGCCGAGCTGGACCGCGCCAAGGCACTGCTGAGCACCATGTGGTGGCGGCAGATGTCCACCGTGGACGGGCGGGCGGACACGCTCGGCCGGTACGCCACCCAGTTCGGCGACCCGGCGCGCGCGGCCGACCGGCTGCCGGCCTGGCTCGCGGTGACCGCGGAGCAGATCGCCGAGCAGGCCGCCGAGCTGCTCGGCGCCGCCGACCGGGTGATCCTGACCTACCTGCCCGAGGAGAAGTGATGTCGCTGATCGCCACCCGTCCCGGCCCCGGCGCCGCCCGCGCCTACCGGTTCCCGCAGGTGGTCCGGCGGACGGTGGCCGGCGGTCAGGTGGTCGCCGCGCACCTGCCCGGGCAGAACCTCGCCGTCGCGCTGCTGCTGCTCGACGGCGGCGCGGGCCGGGAGCCGGTCGGCAAGGAGGGCCTCGGCGCGGTGCTGGCCAAGGCGCTGGAGGAGGGCACCGCGCAGCGGGACGCCACCGCGTACGCGCTGGCCATCGAGGCGCTCGGCACCGAGCTGTCGACCGGGCTGGACTGGGACTCGTTCCAGGTGAGCGTGCAGGTGCCGGTGGACCGGCTGACCGCCGCCGTGGAGCTGCTGGCCGAGGCGGTCCGTACGCCCCGGCTCGACCCGGCCGACGTGCGGCGCGTACGCGACGACGAGGCGACAGCGCTGCGGATGGACTGGGCCAACCCCGGCCCGCGCGCCGACGCGGTGCTGCGGGCCGAGCTGTTCGGCGCGGAGCACCGGTGGGGCCGCCCGCTCTACGGCGACCCGGACAGCGTGGCCGCGCTCGAGGTCGACGACGTCACCGTCTTCCACTCGGAGTGGTTCATCCGCCCCGGCACGCTCGTCGTCGCCGGTGACCTGGAGCGGATCGACCTGGACGCGCTCGCCGCGACGGCGTTCGCCGGGGCCGGCGGCGGTCCGGTGGAACGCGGCGGCCCGATCGACGTGCCGCTGGCCGGGCAGCGCCGGATCATCCTGGTCGACCGGCCCGGCTCGGTGCAGTCGACGCTGCGGCTGGGCCACCCGTCCCCGCACCGCGCCCACCCGGACCACGTGCCGATGACGCTCGCCGGCACCGTGCTCGGCGGCGCGTTCACGTCCCGGCTCAACCACCTGATCCGCGAGGTACGCGGGTACACATACGGGATCCGGGGCGACTTCGCCTCGTCCCGGCGGTTCGGCCGGTTCGCCGTCAGCTCCGGCGTGCAGACCGCGGTGACCGCCCCGGCGCTCGTCGAGTCGGTGGGCGAGATCTCGCGTACCCGGCTCACCGGCGTCACCGAGGACGAGCTGGAGGTGGCGCGTTCCTGGCGGGCCGGGCAGCTCTCGGTCGAGTTGCAGAGCCCTCGAGCCATCGCCGCGGCCCTGACCACGCTCGTCGTGCACGACCTGCCGGACGACTACCACGCGCGGCTGCGTGAGCAACTGCTCGCGGCGACCGTCGAGGACGTCTCCGCCGCCGCGGCGACCTACCTGCACCCCGAGTCGCTGACCATGGTGATCGAGGGGGACGCGGCGGTCATCCGGGACGAGCTGGTCGCCAGCGGTCTCGGCGAGGTGGTCGACCACGCGTGACCGGACGGGGCGGCGGGCCTGTGATTCCCGTCGCCCCGCATCCGTGCGGTGGGAAACGTTTCCCACCCGCGCCGCCCGGCTGGGTAGCCTCGCGGGCATGAGGATCGGCATTGTGGGAGCCACCGGCCAGGTCGGTGGCGTCATGCGGCAGGTGCTGGCGGAGCGCGAGTTCCCGGCGGAGCAGGTGCGCCTGTTCGCCTCGGCCCGGTCGGCCGGGCGCACGCTGCCCTGGCGCGACGGCGAGGTCACCGTGGAGGACGCGGCCACCGCGGACTACCGCGGCCTGGACATCGTGCTCTTCTCGGCGGGCAAGGGCACCGCGAAGGAGCTGGCTCCCCGGGTCGCGGAGGCCGGCGCCGTGGTGATCGACAACTCCTCGGCGTTCCGGATGGACCCGCAGGTGCCGCTGGTGGTGGCCGAGGTCAACCCGCACGCGATCGCGGACCGCCCGAAGGGCATCGTGGCCAACCCGAACTGCACCACGATGGCCGCCATGCCGGTGCTGCGCCCGCTGCACGACGAGGCCGGGCTGGTCAGCCTCGTCGTCGCCACCTACCAGGCGGTCTCCGGCGCCGGCCTGGCCGGCGTGGCGGAACTGGACGAGCAGGTCCGCAAGGTGGCCGAGGACGCCGCCGGGCTCGCCTTCGACGGCGGCGCGGTGGAGTTCCCGGCGCCGCGCTCGTTCGCCCGCCCGATCGCCTTCAACGTGCTCCCGCTCGCCGGCTCGATCGTCGACGACGGCTCCTTCGAGACCGACGAGGAGCAGAAGCTGCGCAACGAGAGCCGCAAGATCCTGGAGATCCCCGGCCTCAAGGTCTCCGGCACGTGCGTGCGCGTCCCGGTCTTCACCGGCCACTCGCTGCAGATCAACGCCCGGTTCGCCCGGCCGATCGACCCGGCCCGGGCCCGCGAGCTGCTCGACGGCGCGCCCGGCGTGGCGCTGCGCGACGTGCCGACGCCGCTGGAGGCGGCCGGCCAGGACCCGACGTACGTCGGCCGGATCCGCGCCGACGAGACCGTCGAGCACGGGCTCGCGTTGTTCTGCGCCAACGACAACCTGCGCAAGGGCGCGGCTCTCAACGCCGTGCAGCTCGCCGAGCTGGTCGCCGCCGAGCGCTGACCCGTCGGGCGTCCGTGCCCTGCCACCCGGCACGGACGCCCGCACAGCGGGTATGCCCGCCGGGTCGCCGGCCGCCCGCGCCGGCAGGCGGGGGTGCAGATGACGGCTGAAGGGGACACCGAGTCCGCCGGGATGCGTTCGGACACGGGCCGGGCTGTCGGGTTCAGCGACGCGGTCTTCGCCATCGTCATCACGCTGCTGGTGCTCGACCTGCGGGTGCCCGAGACGGCGCCGGGCGGGATGCTGCGCGCGCTGCTCGACCAGTGGCCGGTCTACCTCGCCTACGTCACGTCCTACCTGTACGTGGCGGTCAACTGGCTGAACCACAAGGGGACGTTCCACCGGGTCCGCTGCGCCGACCGGGGACTGCACTGGGCGAACCTCGGCGTGCTGTTCAGCGTGGCGCTGCTGCCGTTCGTCACCGCGCTCGTCTCCCGCGCCGTGGAGGCGGGCGACGTCTTCGACGAGCGGGTTGCCGTGTCCGCGTACGCGCTGGTCGGCGTGATCCTGTCGATCACCTGGCTGTGGCTCTACCACTACCTGAGCCGGCACCGGGAACTGCTGGAGCCGCACGTCCCCGCCCGGTTCTTCGAGGCCGAACGCGTCCGGGCCCTGCTCGGCGTGCTCGCGTACGCGATCGCCGGTCTGGTGGGCGTGCTGCTGAGCGTGCCGGCGGCGCTGGTGGTGCTCCTGCTGCTGCCGATCTTCTACGGGCTGTCCAGCAACGGCTCCTACGACCTGCGCCGGCGCCTGCACCCCCGGCGGTGACGCGGGCGTTACCCCGCCTGCGGCGGCGGGTAGACGGCCGTGCCGACACCGAGAGGGGAAGCACCATGACAACGGTCGGAGAGTTCATGACGACCCGGTTGGTGACGATGGACGGCAACGACACGCTCATCGCCGCAGCGCAGGAGATGCGCGACAGCGCCATCGGCGACGTGGTGGTGACCGACGGCGACAACGTGGTCGGCATCGTGACGGACCGGGACATCACGGTACGGGGCGTGGCCGAGAACATGGACCCCACCGCCACCCGGCTCAACCAGATCACCAGCAAGGACGTGGTGACGGTGAGCCAGTACGACGACGCGGTGGCCGCCGCCGACCTGATGCGCACGTACGCGGTCCGCCGCCTCCCGGTGGTCGACGACGGCCGCCTGATCGGCCTGATCTCGATGGGTGACCTGGCGGTGGAGCGGGAACCCCAGTCGGTGCTCGCGGACATCAGCGCCGACGACCCCAACAACTGACCTGTCCGCCGCGATGACGCCGGCTCCCGGTTCGGGGGCCGGCGTCGCGCGTGCACGCGGTGGCGCCGCGTTCACCCGCTTCGGGCGAGGTTGGCCGCGGAACGGGTGGGGACACGGGCCACGGACAGGGAGACCGCGGATCGCGGGAGGAGTCGCCCGGATGGTGGACATGACCACGAGATTCTTCGAGGACCTGGATCGGCGGGGGTTCGAACCCTTGCTGGTCAAGACATCCGGAACGCTCCGCTTCGACCTGCACGAGGGTCCGCACACCACGCACTGGCTGCTGGAGATCGATCACGGCAAGCTGCGGGTCCGGCAGGAGGACGGCGAGGCGGACACGGTGGTGGGCACCGAGCCGCGCCTGTTCGCCGAGCTGGTCGGTGGTGAGGAGAACGCCATCGCGGCGCTGCTGCGCGGCGACATGACTGTCGTCGGCGACCTGCGGCTCGTGCTTCAGGTCGAGCGGGTCTTCCCCGGCCCGCCGGACTCCCGGGGACCGCACCACACGTTCGGCGGGAGGGGTGCCTGATGCCCGGCAGCGGCAACACCGTCCGGATCCTGGACGGCAACACGTTCGTGGTCAGCGAGGACACCGGCGACATCGAGGCCACCCCGAGCGAGCCGACCGGTCTGTTCTCGCTCGACACGCGCTACCTGTCGAAGTGGGTGCTCACCGTCAACGGCGAGCGCCTCAACGCGCTGTCCTACGACGACCTCCAGTACTACGAGGCCCGGTTCTTCCTGGTACCCGGCATGGCCACGCACTACGTCGACGCGAAGCTGTCGGTCATCCGGGAACGGGCGGTCGGCGGCAGCTTCCGCGAGACGCTGACCATCCTCAACCACGACGAGAAGCCGGTCGACCTGGAGGTCCGGATGGACGCCGGGTCCGACTTCGCCGACCTGTTCCAGGTCAAGGACGAGATCCTGAACAAGAAGGGCGAGCACTACGCCGAGGCCGAGTCGGACCGGCTGCGCCTGGGCTACCGGCGCGGCAACTTCCGGCGCGAGACGCTCGTCTCCGCCAACCAGCCGGCCCGCTACGACCAGCGCGGCTTCGCCTGGAGCATCCGGCTGGAACCCAACGAGCAGTGGGACGCCGTCATCGACGTGCAGACGTTCGCGATCGGCCCGGGCGGCCGGGACCTGCGGATGGGGCTGCGCGTGCACGGCACCGAGCGGCTCGCGCTCCAGCACGACCTGGAGGAGTGGATCAGCCGGGCTCCGAAGCTGAACAGCGAGCACGAGGAACTCGCCGCGACGTACCGGCGGAGCCTCGTCGACCTCGCGGCGCTGCGCTTCTCGCCGCTGTCGCTGGGCGGGCAGACGCTGCCGGCTGCCGGTCTGCCCTGGTTCATGACCATGTTCGGCCGGGACAGCATCCTCACCTGCCTGCAGGTGCTGCCGTTCGCGCCGGAGATGTCGAAGACCACGCTGCGGATCCTCGGCGCGCTCCAGGGCACCCGGTTCGACGACTTCCGGGACGAGGACCCGGGCCGGATCCTGCACGAGATGCGGTACGGCGAGACCGCGGCGTTCGAGGAGCAGCCGCACTCGCCGTACTACGGCTCGGTGGACGCGACGCCGCTGTTCGTGGTGCTGCTCGACGAGTACGAGCGGTGGAGCGGCGACGGCGCGCTTGTGAAGGAGCTGGAACAGGAGTGCCGGTCCGCGCTGAAGTGGATCGACGACTACGCCGACCTGCTCGGCAACGGCTACATCTGGTACGAGCGGCGCAACACCGACACCGGCCTGGAGAACCAGTGCTGGAAGGACTCGTGGGACTCCATCTCGTACGCCGACGGCACGCTGCCGCCGTTCCCGCGGGCCACCTGCGAGGTGCAGGGGTACGCGTACGACGCGAAGATGCGGGCCGCCCGGATGGCCCGGCTGTTCTGGGGCGACCCCGCGTACGCCGATCAGCTGGAACGCGAGGCGGCGGAGCTGAAGCGGCGCTTCAACAACGACTGGTGGGTCGCCGATCGCGGCTTCTACGCGCTCGCCCTGGACCCGGACGGGCGTCAGTGCGACGTGCTCAGCTCCAACATGGGCCACCTGCTGTGGAGCGGGATCGTGGACGACGAGCGGGCGCCGAAGGTCGCGGAGCATCTGGTCGGTCCCCGGCTCTGGTCCGGCTGGGGGGTGCGGACGCTGGCCGAGGGTGAGGTCCGCTACAACCCGATCGGCTACCACAACGGCACGATCTGGCCGTTCGACAACTCGTTCGTCGCCTGGGGTCTGCGCCGGTACGGCTTCGCCGAGGAGGCCGCCACCGTCGCCAACGGCATCCTCGACGCGGCCACCTACTTCGACGGCCGGCTGCCGGAGGCGTTCGGCGGCTACCAGCGCGAGCTGACCAAGTTCCCGGTGGAGTACCCGACCGCGTGCAGCCCGCAGGCCTGGTCCACCGGTGCACCGCTGCTGCTGCTGCGCACCATACTCGGGCTGGAGCCGCACGAGCAGCACCTGGCTGTCGACCCGCGGCTGCCGGTGGGCATGGGACGGATCGAGGTGCTTGACATCCCGGGCCGCTGGGGCCGGGTGGACGCGTTCGCCAGGGGCCGGCTCGACCTCGAGGAACTGGCCGACTGAGCCCGGTCAGTGCCCGGGCGGCGACGCGTCGTGCGCCTCGTTCGGCGGGAGCAGGCAGAACTCGTTGCCCTCCGGGTCGGCCAGGACGGTCCAGCGCGGCAGCTCACGCACGACCGTCGCGCCCGCCTCCAGCACCGCGGCCCGCTCCTCGGCGTCGCCGACCAGGTCCAGGTGGATCCGGCCGGGCTCGGGCAGCGTCTCGGCCGGGCTGATCCACAGGTCCGGGCGCCGCCCGTGCGGGTCGCGCAGCAGCACCGCCTCCGTCGGCGCGAGCGTGCCCTCGGCGAGCTTCACCCGGTCCGCCTCGACCACCGGCAGCCCGGTGACCGCACTCCAGAACGGGGCGAGCAGGTAGGGGTCGCGGCAGTGGATGACGATCGCGGCGAGGTCGGGCATGCCTCGAACCTAGTCGCCCGCGCCTGCGGGCAGGACGCTGTCCAGGAACGCGGCGGCGGCCGCGATCAGGTCGGGCCGGGCCAGGTCGAGCGCGTGACCGCCGTGTGTGAGCCACAGATGCACCGGGTGACCGGCGGCGAGCAGCCGGCCGGTCAGCTCCACCGGCTGGGCGGCCGGCACCGCCACGTCGTCGCGGCCCTGCACCAGCAGCACCGGCACGCCGGAGCCGACGTGGGTGGCGACTGTCGCGCCGACGGTGGCCGGGTCGCCTGCGGCCGGCGGGTGGCCCAGCAGGTCGGTCCACGGGTCGTCGCCGGGGGCGCGCCGGCGCCGCTGCTCCGGGTCGAGCGGGTCCACGGGGGCCCAGTACGCGAGCACGCCCGTCACGTCGCCGGGCCGGTCCACCCCACGCAGGCCGAGCTGTAGGGCCAGCATCCCGCCGGCCGAGTCACCGGCCACCAGCAGCGGCAGGCCGCCCGCCGCAGCCCGGGCGGCCCGGGCCGCGTCGCGGACGTCGTCGAGCTGGGCGGGCCAGCGCGCCTGGTGGGAGAACCGGTACGTGGCCTCGACCACGCGCAGCCCGAGCGCCGCGAGCGCCGCCCCGTCCTCCTCGGCGCGGGCCCGCCAGCCACCGCCGTGGATCCAGAGCAGCACCGCGCGTTCGGGCATGTCGCCATCGTCGCCGCACCCGCGTCGGTGCGCGACCCGGGTCTGCCGAGGGCAGATCGGCCCTACGGTCGCGTAACCTACTCGGGGTAAAGTTTCGCCATGTCGGAACTCGTGTACCCACCTGTGATCACCGCCGCGAAGACGATGTTCCGGCTGCTCGACCTGCGCCTGGACGTTTCCGGCAGCGAGCACGTGCCGCACAGCGGCGGCGCGGTGCTCGCGTCCAACCACGTGAGCTACCTCGACTTCATCTTCTGCGGCTACGGCGCGCACCCGGCGAAGCGACTGGTCCGGTTCATGGCCAAGGACAGCGTCTTCCGGCACCGCGTCTCCGGTCCGCTGATGCGCGGCATGAAGCACATCCCGGTGAACCGGGCCGCCGGCGCCGGCTCGTACGCCGCAGCGGTGGGCGCGCTGCGCCGGGGCGAGGTGGTCGGCGTCTTCCCGGAGGCGACGATCAGTCGTTCCTTCGTGGTGAAGGACCTGAAGAACGGCGCGGCCCGGATGTCGCAGGAGGCGGGCGTGCCGCTGCTGCCGGTCGCGCTCTGGGGCACCCAGCGGCTGTGGACCAAGGGCCGCCCGCGCACGCTGACCCGCCGGCACACGCCGATCACCATCATCGTCGGCGAGCCGATGGACCCGGCCGCCTACCCGGACGCCACGGTCATGACCGCCGACCTGCGGACCCGCCTGTCGGCGCTGGTCGACCGGGCCCAGCGGGAGTACCCGGACAAGCCGTCCGGCCCGGACGACAGCTGGTGGCAGCCGGCCCACCTGGGCGGCAGCGCGCCGACCCCGGAGGAGGCGGTCGAGCTGGACCGGTCCGAGCGCCGCACCCGAAGCGCGTCCTGACCGCGCCCGCGCCCTACTGCGCGGGAGATCTTGGTACGAAAGGGCCCCCATAGGCCGTTTCTACCAAGATCTACGCCGGGTTCCCGACGTGGGTCGTCAGCAGGCGGAGCCGGGCTGGTCGTGGGCGGGGAAGCCGGACCATCCCCACGGCGACGCCTCGGCCTCCGCCGGACGGTAGTAGTCGTCGCGGGACAGGAACTCCACCGGCAGCGAGCCCGGCAGCGTCACAGTGCCCAGCGTCGGGCCGGGGGAGGCGGCCACCCGGATGGCGAGCACGTCCCGCTCCGGCGGGGACAGGTCCACCAGTTCGGCGTTCGCCAGCCGGAAACCGGCCACCGCGCGGCGTACCTGCCGGGCCAGCGCGGCCACCTGACCGACCGGGCCGGTCAGCGCCAGCGCCGGCTGCCGGATGGTGCGCAGCGCGTCACAGACGATGCGCAGCTCGGCGGTGCCGTCGCCCACCTCGGCCAGTTCCAGCCGGGACGGCCACTGCCAGCGGATCTGCCCGCTGACCAGGCGGGACAACCGGACCGGACGCCGGTGCCGGGCGGCCGCCCGGCCGTCCCGCCCGGAGACCACCGACAGGTCCGAGCCGGTGCAGACGTACGCCAGCCGGCGCTCGGTCACGGTGATCGTCGCCGGTGCCGGCAGCGACCAGCAGCGGACGTCCTCGGTCGGGCCGAGCAGGTGACCGGCGACGCGCAGGCAGTGCTGGCCGAGCAGGCGTTCGCCCGGCTCGGGCACCAGCTCGTAGCGCCGGTCGAGCACGGGACGGGTGGGGTCGCCGTCGGCGTCGAACCGATGCGGCCCGACGAAGAAAGGTGTGGCGTCCTCCGGCACGGTACGACCTCCCGGTGACGGTTGGCGGTACCGGTGAGCGTGCCCGGTTCCTGGGGTGGCTGTCATGACACCTGTTAGGGGGTCGGCCGGTCGGCCGACGCCTGCGACCGGTAGATGCCGATATCTTCCGGTCGGACGAGTCCGTCCTCGATCGCCCGGGCGAGCAGCGCCGCCTTCGTGGCGGCCGGGCGGCCCGCTCGGGTGTACTTGATCCGCGCACGGTCGACGTACTGCTTCACCGTGTGCTCACTGATCTGCATCCGGCGCGCCACCGACGCCTTCGACATCGACTGGAACCACAGCAGCAGCGCCTCGCGCTCCTTGTCCGACAGGGACGGACGATCCGGGCGGGCGTCCCCGACCATCGCTCCGGCCAGCGCCGGCGGCACGTACGGCCGGTCGCTCGCCGCCGCCAGCACCGTCGCCACGCAGTGCTCGCGTCCCTCGTGCTTGGCCAGGAACGCGACCGCCCCGGCGTCCAGCGCGGCGAGCATGGTCTGCGGGTCGCTGTGCTCGGAGTAGACCACCACCCGGCGCCCGGCCGCGCTCAGCTCGGCCAGCTTGCCCAGCACCATCCGGCCGTGCAGGCGCAGGTCGAGCAGCACCACCTCGGCGTCCGGCGCGGCCCGCAGCACCTCGTCCGGGTCGTCGCCGGTGGCCAGCACCCGCAACCGCGGTTCGCCGGCCAGCCAGGCGCGCACCCCGTCGATCACCACCGGATGGTCGTCCACGATCGCCACCCCGATCGGGGTGCCGGCGTTCACGTCCGCCGCCAGCGGGTCTGCGTCCATCTGATCTCCCCGTCCCGCTCGTGCAGGTGTTCCACCGGCCCGTCCCCGCCGGTCGCCGGCTCGTCCGGGCCGTCGTGATCCGGTGTCACCAGGCTGACCACCACCTCGTCCTGGCCTGCCACCACGGTGAGCCGGGCCCAGCCCTCGGCGGCGGCGAGCGCCGCGGTGAGCGGGTCGGCCAGGCCGCGCCGGATCTCCACCGGCAGCTCCGGTGGCGTGCCGACCGACACCAGGTCGATCGGCAGTCCGTTGCGTTCGGCCAGGTCGGCCGCCGCGCGCAGTTCGTGCAGCAGCGCGTCCGGCACGTCGTCCGACTCGGCGATCAGCCGGCGCAGCCGGGCCGCGGCCAGCACCGCGCGCCGCCGTACCGCCGGGTCGGCCGGGTCGGCGTCACCCGCCGCCAGCCCGGCCAGCACCTCCTCGGCGGTGCCGCTGACAAGCGCCAGGCGCGCCTGTCGCTCGGTGCGGGCCCGCTCGGCCGCCTCCTGCTCAGCGGCCACGGCGAGCGTCGCCGCCGCGGTGGCCGCCCGGTCCCGGGCCTGCGCGGTGAGCGCCGCCGCGCCGACGAAGACCGCCACCGGCAGGGTGGAGGTGCCGTAGACGTACATCGCGGCGCGGCTCAGGTCGGCCGGTGCGGTCGCGCCGTACAGCACCACCGCCGCCAGCGCGATCGTGCCGTGCGCGGCGAGCATGAGCAGCAGCCAGCGCACCGGCCGCCGCCAGAGCACCAGCAGGAAGAACCAGGCCAGGCCGCCCCACACCCAGTTGGCGGTGCTGAACAGGAACCGGTCGCCGGCCCCCGCGACCACCGCCGCGTCCACCCCCAGCAGCGCCACTGCCAGCGGCCCGGCCGGCGGCAGCCCGCCGCGCAGCAGCCGTACCCCGGCCCCGACCCCGACCAGCGCGGTCACCAGCCAGCCCGCGGCCACCACGGCCGGGAAGGCCATTCCCGGCCCGGCCCGCAACACGGCGGGCAGCGCGACCGCCAGGTGCCAGGTCGCCGCGATGACGATCGCGGCGATCCGCGCGCCACCGTCGGACGCGTCGGCCACCGCGTGCGCCTCCGGCGGGGCGGTGGCCGTTCCGGAGCGCGTCGCCACCCGCGGCCGGGGCAGCGGGCGCAGCGCGTGGCCGGCCGTCACCGCCGTACCCGACTCACTCGCCATCGGACCACTCCAGCCGAATCCGGGTGCCGGCGCCAGGGGCGGAGGTCACCACCGCCCGACCGCCCACAGTGCTCATCCGGCCGTGGATCGACTCGCGCAGCCCGTACCGGTGCGCCGGGACCGTGGACGGGTCGAAACCGGGGCCGTCGTCGACCACCTCGACCACGACGGTGCCGCCCTCGCGGGCCAGGCGCAGCGACGCGGCCGCGCCCGGCGCGTGCCGCGCCACGTTCGCC
>NZ_JBXUOV010000120.1:0-17929 GCF_057196585.1 Micromonospora sp. ATLC20 | reverse complement strand
GCTCGGGGCTGCCCACCGCCGCCGGGCCCGCGGCGCCCAGCAGCCGCCGGGCCGCCTCCCAGTGCCGCACCGCCCGCCGATGCCGATCGACCGCCTGCCGGTACGCCGCCGCGAGTCTGCCCACCGTCCGCCCTCCGACGTTTGCGATCGAAGGGAACCCTAACGGACGCGCGCCGTACCGGCACGGGGCGCTCCGCACCGGGGATTCGTCCACTGTTCACCCGGCTACCGACGGGCGCGCCGCCCGCCGTTCCCCGGGCCCGGCTTGCCTTCGGTCAGGCAATCGTGCGCACAGGAAGGCGACGACGTGACCACCTCACCTCTCCCCCGGCGGTCCCTGCTGCGCGGCGGCGTGGCCGGCGGACTCGGCATCATGGTGGCCGGCAGCTTGGAGGCGATCGCCGGACCGGCGGCGGCCCGGCCCGCGTGCCGCCCCGCCGTCGGCTACGGCGACCTGGTGCCGGACCCGGCCGGCCTGCTGGCGCTGCCGCCGGGCTTTTCCTACACGGTCGTCGCGCAGGCGGGCGCGACGCTCCTGGAGTCCGGGCAGCCCACCCCGAGCGACGCGGACGGCACCGGCTGCTTCCGCGGGCCGCACGGCTCGGTGCTGGTGAACAACCACGAGATCGGCGGCGACGAGCCGTACCCGGTGCCGGCGCTACCAGGCCTCACCTACGACCCGGGCGCCCGCGGCGGCACCACCACCATCGAGGTGGACCGGCACGGGCGGCGGCTGCGCGAGTACGTCAGCGTGGCCGGCACGCACAACAACTGCGCCGGCGGTATCACCCCGTGGGGCACGTGGCTGACCTGCGAGGAGACCGAGCAGCGGGCCGGTGGGCGGTATCTGAAGGACCACGGGTACGTCTTCGAGGTCGACCCGCACGACAGGTCCGCCAACACCGATCCGGTGCCGCTGACGTTCCTCGGGCGGTACTCCCACGAGGCGGTGGCGGTCGACCCGTACACGCACTCGATCTACCTGACCGAGGACGCGAGCGGGCCCAACGGCCTGTACTTCCGGTGGACGCCGCCGCCCGGCTTCCGGGCCGGCAAGGGCGCGCTGCGGGCGCTGGCCCAGCGGCCCGACGGCGGGACCGCCGGCAGCCTCGCCGCGATGCGCTGCCTGCGCGGCGACGACCACGTGACCGACCTGTCCGAGGCCACCACCCCGGGCACCCGCTACCGGGTGGAGTGGGTCGAGGTGCCCGACCGCGACGCCCGCACCGTGTCCGTACGCAAGCAGTTCACCGACGCGGAGGTGACCCGCAGCCGCAAGCTGGAGGGCGCCTGGTGGGGCGACGGCGGCGCGTACTTCGTGGCCAGCTACGCCCGGCACGACGACGGCAGCGCCAACGAGCACGACGGGCAGGTGTGGTTCTACGACCCGCGCCGGCAGACCGTCACGCTGAAGACCATCTTCGGGGTGAACACCGACCCGGAGGCCGACCACGGCAACTACGACGGGCCGGACAACATCACCGTCTCGCCGTACGGCGGGGTGATCCTGGCCGAGGACGGCGAGGGCGTGTCGCACCTGGTCGGCGTCACCGAGCAGGGCACTGCGTATCCGCTGGCGCGCAACGAGCTGAACGACAGCGAGTTCACCGGGCCGACGTTCAGCGCGGACGGGAGGACGCTGTTCGCCAACATCCAGTCGCCGGGGTACGTGTTCGCGATCACCGGACCGTGGGGGCGGCCGGGTAACGGGCACCGCTGAGGAAGCGCTGGCCGGCGGTTCCCCAGGGGGCGGGAACCGCCGGCTGCCCTACCTGAAATCGGTGACCCTCAGGAGCCATCACTCGGCGGGCGTGAACGAGGGGTGATCAAGCGCGAGATCTGCGCCCGAAGCCGGTGATCATCCGGCGGCACGACTCGGTAGCCCAAACGCTCCAACTCGGCCAGTGCCGTACCGGTATTGCGCCGGACCACCGCAGCGATCTGCCTGCGCCGGTAATCCGTGCGGGTCGATTCGATCAACTGCCGCCAACCGTTCTTGGCCTCGACGAGCCCTTCGATGATCAGGCATTCGAGGACGTCCTCGAGCGCGGGACGAAACCTTCGTCCGCCGACCGGCAGGTGAATCTTGCTGAGCCCGCCGGCACCCTTCCGCCCCAACTCGGAGAGAAAGGTCTCGAACGTCGGATGGCTGGCGCAGACCTGAAGGTGGGCCTCGGTGTACTGCTCCTTGTTCCGCTGAAAGTCGTAGTGCAGCAGCGGCTCAGGTGTGCCGCCGAATTTGAGCGCACAGTAGGACGCTTCGACAGTGAGGAACTTGCCTTCGTCATGGTCGAGGGTGAGGAGACATTGCACATCGAGCCAGATGCCGGTCCTCGCCGCCGAGCGCATACGCACTGGCTGCGACCGGAGCCCGTCGAGCTGAGTCCCGACCACGGCCTGCTTGGGCGACACCTTTGCCACGACTCGCGCGTTGTCACAGACCGTCTTGTTCAATAAGCCCTGCAGAGTATCGGCGAACTGTCGAGCCTGTGGCCCGAGTGCGCTACGCCCGCGTGTTGCCAATGGACATCCATAGCTTCTGCGCTTCAACGGAGCAGAAGTCACGCCGTTCTGCCATCTCGGCGAGCTGCCGGTAAGTCAGGTGCATCTGTTCGAGTTCCTGCTCGACGGCATCTCGCCACTCGTCGCCAGTCATCTCGATCACGAGTGAGCCTGGCACCTGGTAGGGAGCACTTGTCACCACGACCTCCACCGCACTCGATCTCCGCCTACACGATGCTAGGCATACAGCAAGATCTTTATCTACCCGGCGTCGCCGAATGAACACTTCCAGTCACTCGAATCCCGCCTTCAACCGACCAGAACGTCAGGCCGGCGGGCGCAGGCCGTCGAGTGCGATGGCCAGGACGCGGTCGCGCTGGGCCGGGTCCGGGAACTGATATGCGGCCAGCCCGCTGATCAGCCGGATCACGTCGTCGAAGCCGGCGTCCGGCCGGGCCGCGCCGGCCTCCTGGGCGCGGCGCAGCAGCGGCTCGCCGGTCGCGTAGATCTCGGTGCGGCAGCTGCGGAACACCTCGGAGTCGTGCACCAGCTCCTCGGCCAGCGCCCGCTTGGTGGCCACATAGGCGACGAACCGGTGCAGCCAGCCGACCAGGGCGTCCCACGGCGGCTCGTCGGCCAGGTCGGCGGCGGAGGCGCTGAGCGCGCGCACCTCCTCGACGTAGACCGCCTCGAACAGGTCCCGCCGCTGGGGGAAGTTGCGGTAGAGCGTGCCGATGCCCACGCCCGCCCGGCGGGCGATCTCCTCCAGCGACGCGCCCGCGCCGTGCTCGCCGAAGACCTCGCGGGCGGCGGCGATCAGCGCGTCGTAGTTGCGGCGGGCGTCGGCCCGTTTCGGGCGGCGGGAGAAGACCTCACCGGGCACGTCGGCGTCGGTCATGACGCGCGTCACCCCTTCCGTCTTGCAACCGGAGGCACCCCTCCGCTAGGTTAATGGAGGCAAGCCTCCGGTTACTGACCGGAGCCACCCCTCCGGATAGCTTACTCCGGACTTCCGGCCGCCCTCCGGCCACGCGATCCTCGCGCCACGACACGGACCCGGGAGGTCCCACCATGCCCGCCGACCGCTGAGCGCCCGCACAACCCGGCCGCCACCGCCGCACGACCGCGCGAGCGGCCCCCAGTCTCGTACCGACAACGGGGAGTTCTCCCACATGATCCACTCATCAGGGCGCGGCTCGCGCCGGCTCACCTTCCTCGTGCTGGCCGCCGGCACCGGATTCTTCGCGATGCTCCAGTCGCTGATCACGCCGGTGCTGCCCACCATCCAGCACGACCTGCACACCTCGCCCAACACGGTGACCTGGGTGCTCACCGCCTACCTGCTCTCCGCGTCCGTCTTCACGCCGATCATCGGCCGCGTCGGCGACATGGTCGGCAAGGAGAAGACGCTCGTCTTCTCGCTCGCCGCGCTCGCGCTGGGCTGCCTGCTGGCAGCCGTCGCCCCCAGCATCGGCGTGCTGATCGCCGCCCGCGTGGTGCAGGGCATCGGCGGCGCCGTCTTCCCGCTCTCGTTCGGCATCATCCGCGACGAGTTCCCGGCCGCCCGGGTCAGCTCGGCCGTGGCCTCGATCTCCGCGGTCGTGGCCGTCGGCGGCGGGCTGGGCGTGGTGCTGGCCGGGCCGATCGTGGCCACGCTGGGCTACCGGTGGCTGTTCTGGATCCCGCTGGTGGTGGTCGGCCTGACCGCGCTCGCCGCGCACCGGTTCGTGCCACGCTCGCCGGTACGCACCCCGGGCCGGATCAACTGGCTCAGCGCCGTACTCCTGTCCGGCTGGCTGGTGGCGCTGCTGCTGCCGGTCAGCAAGGGCGCCGCGTGGGGCTGGGGCTCCGGCCGGGTGGTCGGACTGCTGACGCTGGCCGCGGTGCTCGCCGCCGCCTGGCTGGCGACCGAGGCCCGCGCCGCGAACCCGCTGATCGACCTGCGGATGATGCGCCTGCCGGCGGTCTGGACCACGAACCTCGTCGGGTTGCTCTACGGCGCCTCGATGTTCGCCGTGTACGCGTTCCTGCCGCAGTTCGCGCAGATCCCGACCAGCGCCGGCTACGGCTTCGGCGCCAGCGTCACCCAGGCCGGGCTGCTGATGCTGCCGATGCTCGTCGGCATGTTCGTGGCCGGCCTGCTGGCCGGACGGCTGCAGTCCCGGTTCAGCGCCAAGGCGCAGCTGAGCACCGGCGCGGTGTTCAACGTGGCGGCCGCCGCCATGCTGACCGTCGCGCACGACACCCGCTGGCAGGTCGGGATCGCCGGTGGCCTGGTCGGCCTCGGCATCGGGCTGGCGTTCGCCTCGATGGCGAACCTGATCGTGGCGAACGTGCCGGCCGGGCAGACCGGCGCGGCGACCGGCATGAACGCCAACATCCGTACCATCGGCGGCGCGATCGGCGCGGCGCTCGCCAGCGCCGTGATCACCGCGAATCCGCAGCCGAGCGGGCTGCCCCGGGAGGCCGGTTTCACCGCGGGCTTCCTGCTGCTCACCGGCATCTCGGTGGCCGCGGCGCTGGCCGCGCTCGCCGTACCCTCCGGCCGCCGCCGGTGGCCCCGGCGGCGGATCGGGCCGGCGGTGCCGGACCTGGCGCCGGCCGCGGAGCTGGTCCCGGCCCGCTGACCTGAGCCCTCTCGTTCCGTGGATCTTGGTACGCGGGCGCCCCTTGCGGGGCGTGCGCGTACCAAGATCTCGCCTAGCGTGGTGCGACGCGGCAGCCGGGGTCGGGTCCGGTGTCGGCCACGCCGCAGTGGAACACCTCGACCGGGGCGGCGTCCACGTCGGGCACCTTCGCCACGGTGAGCAGCGCCAGCCGCTTCGCCACCGGTTCGCCGGAGTCCGGGGCGTACCGGATGAGGCCGCTGACCCCCGGGTAGCCGCCGGCGGCGTTCTGCCGCAGCACCTCGGCGTGCACCCCGACCGGGTTGACCGAGCGGGGCTCCCAGCGGCGGCCGGTGTCGGCGTGGCGCAGGCGGGCGGCGAGGCTCTCCAGCGCGCGTACCGTCATCATGGTGGCGTCGTAGGCCAGGCTGACCCGCTCGCCGACGGGCGGACCGGTCCCGGCGCGGCATCGGGGCGGGTCGAGCAGGCCGTCCGCGCCGATCCAGGTGAGGAAACTGCCCCGGGCGTCGTCGCGCCCGGCCTGCGCGGCCCGCAGCGACGCGCACGTGGCCAGCGCGGCCTTCGACACGTACGTGACCGGCAGGTTGCCCGGCGCGCTGGCGCGCAGCCCCGGGTTGGCCATGTAGCGGTTCACCGAGTCGTCGGCTACCAGGTGCCGGGGCGGGTTCGCGCCGCACTCCTTGAGCGCGCGCATGAACCCGTCGAACTCCGACCAGCGGCCGGCGAAGAAGAGCATCCCCGGGTAGCCGCACTCCTGGGTGAGCCGCCGCCCGCTGCGCCACTCGTCGAGCCGGGTGATCCGGTCGCCGAAGCGATCCCGCAGGCCGTCGACGAGCGTGGCGACGTACAGGTCGTCGGTGAGCGAGCTGCCCTCGCCGGTGGTCCAGTAGACGTGCGCCTCCCCCACCCGCAGCACCTGCCGGGCGTACGCCTCGACCATCCGGGCCTGGTCGCGGTTCGGCGCCGACATGGCCAGGTAGAGGCTGGAGTTGGCGTCCATCCGGTCGGCCGACAGCGTGGGGGCGAGCACCGGCAGGCCGACCCGGTTGAGTTCGCGCAGCGCCGCCGCCGTGCTGGTGCGGCTGTCCACCAGCCCGACCACGCCCAGCACCGTCGGGTCGTCGCGGGCCAGCCCTTCCAGCATCCGTACCGCGTCGTCGGCGTGCCGCATCTGCCGGCCGGCGTTCGCCACCACGATGTGCAGCAGCGCCGCGTCGTCCGCCGCCGCCGACTCCTGGAGCAGGGCGTACTGGGCGGTGGCCATGCCCTCCAGTTCCTCCCGCTCGGAGACGTAGGACTCCTCGTCGGCGCGGGTCCGGTTGCCGGTGAGGCTGCCCAGGTAGACAAGCGTCAGGTAGGGGCGGCGGTGCTCGCTGCGCCGCCACACCTCCTCGGCGGCCCGGTTCTGGGCGAAGATGCGCCGCTGCACGGCGCGCAGCCGGTCCTGCCCGGGTTCGCTGTTGAAGACCTGCCCGGCGGTGTCGCTGTAGCCGACGCACTCCCCGGCCACGAGCCGGACGGCGGCCTGGTCGGTGGGCCAGGGGCGGCAGTCCGGCGCCCACCGCCCGTGCGCCCACACGCCCAGCCCGGCGACGAGCGCCAGGGCCACCGCGGCGGGCAGGAACCGCCGTGCCCACCAGGGCGGGTCGGGCGCGACCAGAGCGGGCGGGACGCCTCCCACCGGGACGTCGACGTCCCGGTCGTCCGCCTCCAGCAGCATCAGCCAGGCGCCGGGGCGGCGCAGCCGACGGTTCTCCGGCAGCGCCTCGGCCCACTCCTCGTACGCCTCCTCGGCCTCGGCCAGCGGCCGGGCCGCGGCCGGTTCCGGCGGCGGGTCGGCGGCGACCGCGACGACGAGCAGCGGATCGTTGCGGCCGGTCTCGTTGCGCACCTCGTCGACGAGCCGGACCAGCGTGTGCCCGACGTTGTCCGGCCGCGCGCCGTCGAGCACCAGCACCGGGTAGGCGGTGCGGCGCCAGTCCCCGGGCCGCCAGAACCGGCGCCGGTACGCCAGGCGCAGGTCCTCCAGGAACGCGTGCAGCAGCAGCTTCTCCACCTGGGCCGGGTGTTCGCCGTCGCGCCAGCCGGCGGTGAGCCGCTCGGCGAAGCCGAGGAACGTCACCGACTGCCGGGGCGCCAGGTACTGCTGGCGCATGAACCAGCGGTACTGCCGTCCGACGAGCGGCACCCGGCCGGAGACGGCGATCCGGAACACGACGCCGGGTACGGCCCGCCACAGCAGCCAGAGCAGCAGGTGCAGCGCGGCGCCGAGGCCGGAGTCGCCGCCGACCTGGGGGTCCTCACCGGCACGCCGTCCTCGCCAGTCCCGTAGCCGGCGCACCAGCGCGGCCCGCCCGCTGTCGGCGGCGTCCAGGTCCACGGCGAGCGTCTGGTGCATCAGCCAGTCGGCCAGCGGGTAGTGCCGGAACCGCAGCCGGGGCGCGCCGAACGCCTCCACGGAGAGCTGCCGGTGCAGCTCGCGCAGCACGGCCGCGACGTCGTCGCCGACGGGCCGGCCGGTCAGGTCCAGCACGGCGTGCGGTACCCGCCGCCCGGCCCGGAGCGCCGCGAAACGCCGTAGCAGGGCCGCGACCGCGCCGTCCCCGGTGGGCCGGACCAGCCAGAGCAGTGGGAGCCGGCGGTCACCGCGGCGTGGACGCCGCAGCAGCCGGGCCAGCAGGGTGAGCAGTTCCGGGCCGCCGGCCGGGAGTTGCTCGCGGACCGGCCGCGGCCGGGTCACCGGTTCGCGCATGGTCACCTCCGGGTCACACGGGGTGTCGCACCATTGTCGACGTTCGATGCAACCCGGCACGGCGGGGCCCCGCTCGACGGACGGGTGTCGAGCGGGGCCCCTCCTCGCGTGCGGATCAGCCGATGGCGGCGGTCAGCGCGGCCAGGTAGCCGTAGCGGTAGCCGCTGGCGTTCGGGTGGTACGCCTCGATGACGCCGCTGACGTCACGGATCCACGGATCGGCGGCGCACACGCCGTGCCCGGCGAAGAACGGCCGCGCGTCGACGAAGGTGCCGCCGGCGGCGGCGGCCCGGCCGGCGATGACGCCGTTGAGCGTGTCGGCGGCCTGGTTGAGGATGGTGCGCTTGTAGCTGCTCATGGCGAGCAGTCCACAGGAGCCGGTCTCGAACAGCCGCGGGTAGCCGAGCACCACCAGCCGGGCGTTCGGGGCCCGGTTGCGGATCGCGGTGTACGTGGCGTCGAGCCGGGCGGGCAGCGTGGCGGTGGCGAACGCCTTCGACTCGTTGACCGCGCTCTCGCAGCTGGACGTGCTGCCGAAGCGGCAACTGGTCATCACGTCGGCGAAGCCGGCGTCGTTGCCGCCGATGGTGATGGTGACCAGCGTGGTGCTGCTGCTGAGCTGGCCGACCTGGTTGGCCAGCACGTCGGCGGTGACCGCGCCGCCGCAGGCCGGGAACTTGAAGCTGGTGACCGAATGGGCGGCGGCCCAGAGCGGGGCGTACGACTTCTGGCTGCGCAGGCAGGTGGACAGGTCGTACGGGCCGGCGCCGACCCCGGAGGAGTAGGAGTCACCGAGGGCGACGTAGTTGACGGTGGCCGCCCGGGCGGCGCCGGGCAGGAGCACGGCGCCGAGGACGGCCGCCAAGAGGGCGGCGAACGCGGTACGGACGCGACGGGGCATGGCAGAGCCTCCACGGTGCAGGGGTGGTGGAGCCCGTTGACCGCGCGCGTGGCCGAGGGATCGGTGCTGTTACTGATCGGTAATGCTATCGAAACATTCGCAAGAATTGAATAGCCGAGATCGGCCGGACGGGACAGATACGTTCACATGTGTCGATTAGCTTGACGGTGACGACACCCGACGGAGGGAGTCCCACCGTGCGACGCGCACTCACGGCGGCCATCGCCGCCCTGACCCTCACCACGGCCGGCACCACAGTGACCGGTGCCCCCGGCCAGGCCGCCCCCACCGGATGGGGCCGGCCACAACCCGCGGCGGCCACCCCGACGCCGGGCAGCCCCGGGCTGGGCGACAGCTACTTCCCCGACTACGGCAACGGCGGCTACGACGTCGGCCACTACGACATACGGCTGCGCTACGAGCCGGCCACCGACCGGCTCAGCGGCACCACCACGATCCTCGCCACCGCCACGAAGGACCTATCCCGGTTCAACCTGGACTTCGCCCTCGACGTCGAATCGGTGCGGGTGAACGGGTGGGTCGCCGGCTTCACCCGGGCCGGCGACCACGAGCTGGTGATCACCCCGGCCCGGCCGCTGGTGAAGGGCCAGCAGCTCACCGTCGTGGTGAGGTACGCGGGCGTGCCGTCGCAGACCACCGTCTACGGCTACACCGCGTGGACCCGTACCGCCGACGGGGCGCTCGCCGTCAACGAGCCCGAGTCGGCCTGGTGGTGGTACCCGAGCAACGACCACCCGAAGGACAAGGCCACCTGGGACATCTCGGTGTCGGTGCCCACCGGCGTCGAGGTGATCAGCAACGGCGTGCAGCCGCGCGACCCGCTGCCCGAGGCCGGCAACCGCACCCGGTGGAGCTGGCGCAGCGTCAAGCCCGGTGCCACCTACCAGGCGTTCCTCGCGATCGGGCAGTACGACATCGTCACCGACGTCGCACCGAACGGGCAGCCGGTGGTGAACGCGTACAGCACCACGCTCGGCGAGCGCCTGCCGGCCGCGCGGGCCAGCATCGAACGCACCGCCGAGATCGTCGACTGGGAGAGCGGGCTGTTCGGCCCGTACCCGTTCGAGGCGCAGGGCGGCGTGGCCGGGCCGGTCGACGGCATCGGCTTCGCCCTGGAGACGCAGACCCGCCCGGTGTACGGGCCCGGCTTCTGGCGGCGCGGCGCCAACACGTACGTGGTGGTGCACGAGAACGCCCACCAGTGGTTCGGCGACTCGGTGTCGGTGGCCGACTGGCGGCACATCTGGCTTAACGAGGGCTTCGCCTCGTACGCCGAATGGCTCTGGTCCGAGGAGCAGGGCGAGGGCACCGCGCAGGAGCTGTTCGACTTCACCTACGACAGCTACCCGGCCGACTCCGAGTTCTGGCAGGTACGCCCCGGCGCCCCAGGCCCGAGCGGGATCTTCGACGACGCGGTCTACGACCGGGGTGCGATGGCGCTGCACCAGATCCGGCTCGCCGTCGGCGACGCCGCGTTCTTCCGCATCCTGCGCACCTGGACCGCCAAGCGGCAGTACGGCAACGGCACCGTCGCGCAGTTCCAGGCGCTCGCCGAGCGGATCTCCGGGCGGGACCTCGACGCGGTGTTCACCACCTGGCTGTTCACGCCCGGCCGGCCCACCGTGGCCGCCGCCGCGCGGACGACCGCCGCACCGGCGCAGCCGGCCTCGTGGGCGAAGATCCGCGCGGCGCACGACCTGCTCGGCCGCTGACGGCGCCGGCCGGGCCGGTCCGCTTCCGGCGGGCCGGCCCGGTTCGTCCGAGGAGGAAACCGGTGATACACAACGTCCATGAACGAGACCTGCCGGTGCCGGCTTCGGCGGCCGGGGCGCTGATCGACTCGCTGGCCGGGCCGGAGGACCGCCTCTGGCCGCTGCGGCGCTGGCCGGCCATGCGCCTGGACCGGCCGTTGGGGGTCGGTGCCACAGGCGGCCACGGGCCGGTCCGCTACACGGTGCAGGACTACCGGCCCGGCGCGTACGTGCGCTTCCGGTTCCTCGCTCCGGCCGGCTTCCGCGGCCACCACGAGTTCGAGGTGCTGCCCGGGACCGGCGACGGGTGTCTGCTGCGCCACCGGCTGGTGATGACCGCGCACGGGTCCGCGCGGGTGAGCTGGCCGCTGTTCTTCCGTCCGCTGCACGACGCGCTGGTGGAGGACAGCCTCGACACCGCTGTGGTCAGCCTCGGCCTGGCCCGGCCAGCGCCGAGGCGCTGGCCGGCGCGGGTACGCGTCCTGCGCGGGCTGGCCCGGACAGTGAGCCGCGGCCGACGCACGGTCCGTTGAGTTTGTTAAGAAGGGCCCCCTCCTCTGCCTGAGGCGTTAAGAGGGGGCCCTTCCTTTCACCTGGCGGCGAGCGGCTGGCGGGCCGGGTCGACCGGGGCGGGCAGCTCCCCCACCCCGCCGAGGTACGTGTGGATCGCCGCCGCGGCGGCGCGTCCCTCGGCGATCGCCCAGACGATCAGCGAGGCCCCCCGGTGCATGTCACCGGCGACGAAGATACCGTCGGCGGCCTGCCAGTCGGGGCCGGAGTCGATCGCGCCCCGGCGGTTGCGGGTCACCCCGAACTGGGCCAGCAGCGGCTGCTCCTCGGTGCCCTCGAAGCCGATGGCGAGCAGCACCAGGTCGGCCGGGATCTCCCGCTCGGAGCCGGGCAGCGGGGTGACGATGCGGCGACCGTCCACCTTCTCCACTGTCACCTCGGCGATCCGGACCGCGCGGACCTGGCCGGTGCCGTCGTCCACGAACTCCTGCACCGCGACGGCGAAGACCCGCTCGCCGCCCTCCTCGTGCGCCGGATAGTTGCGCAGCACCCAGGGCCACGTCGGCCACGGGTCCCGCGCCGCGTCGCGCTCGGCCGGCGGCTCCGGGTAGAGGTCGAGCTGGTGGACGCCCGCCGCGCCCTGCCGGTGCGCCACACCGAGGCAGTCCGCGGCGGTGTCGCCACCGCCGATGATCACCACGTGCTTGCCGGCGGCGTCGATCGGCGTACCGTCGGGCAGCGTGGCGAGCGCGGGCCGCCCGTCCCCGGCGGCGGCCACCACCCGGTTCGCGGCGACCAGGTGCGCCATCGCCTGGTGCACGCCGCGCAGCGCCCGGCCGGGCGTCTCCGGGGTGTCGCGCCCCTGCAACGCGCCGCAGGCCAGCAGCACCGCGTCGTGCTCGGCGCGCAACTGCTCGGCGGTCACGTCGACGCCCACCTCGACACCGGTCCGGAACCGCACACCCTCGGCGGTGAGCTGGGCCAGCCGCTTGTCGATGTGCTGCTTCTCCAGCTTGAAGTCGGGGATGCCGTAGCGGAGCAGGCCGCCGATCGCGTCGTCGCGCTCGTACACGGTGACCGTGTGACCGGCGCGGGCGAGCTGCTGCGCGGCGGCCAGCCCGGCCGGACCGGAGCCGACCACCGCCACCGACCGGCCGGTCGGGGCGGACGCGGGCCGGGGCCGCAGACCGTCGCGGGCCACGGCCGCGTCGGCGATCTCCACCTCGACCTGCTTGATGGTGACCGGCTGCTGGCCGCCGAGGCCGAGCACGCAGGCCGCCTCGCACGGCGCCGGGCAGAGCCGGCCGGTGAACTCGGGGAAGTTGTTCGTGGCGTGCAGCGACTCCACCGCGGCGTCCCAGTTGCCGGTGCGGACCAGATCGTTCCAGTCCGGGATGCGGTTGCCCAGCGGGCAGCCGTCGTGGCAGAACGGGATGCCGCAGTCCATGCACCGGGTGGCCTGCTCGCGGATCAGCTCCTCACCGGCCGGCGGGTAGACCTCCCGCCAGTCGGAGATGCGTACCGGCACCGGACGGCGGGCCGGCAGCCGCCGGTCGTAGCGCAGGAAACCGTTCGGGTCAGGCACGAGCCACCTCCTGGGCGACCGCCCGGGGCGCGGGCGGTACCGGCGCGGCCGACGGCACGCTGAGCGCGCTCATCACCGCGTCGTCGACGTCTCGGCCGGCGGCTTCGGCGGCCCGCATGATCTCCATGACCCGGCGGTAGTCCCGGGGCACCACCGCGGTGAACTCCTCCACCGCCTGCGGCCAGCGCTTGAGCAGGTCCTCGGCGACCGCCGAGTCCGTCTCGGCGAAGTGCCGCTGGACCAGCTCGTGCAGCCGGTCGCGTTCCTCGTCGCGCAGCGGCGACAGGTCGACCAGCTCGGCGTTCACCAGCCGCTCGTCGAGCCGGTGCACGAACGCGGTGCCACCGGACATGCCGGCGGCGAAGTTGCGCCCGGTCGGCCCGAGCACCACGACGGTGCCGCCGGTCATGTACTCGCAGCCGTGGTCGCCGAGGCCCTCGACCACCGCGACCGCGCCGGAGTTGCGCACCGCGAACCGCTCCCCCACCCGGCCGCGCAGGTACACCTCGCCGCCGGTGGCGCCGTACAGGATGGTGTTGCCGGCGATGATCTGGTCCTCGGCGCGGCGGCCCGGCGTGGCGTCCACGCCGACGAACGGCGCGTCGGCGTCCGGCCGGACCACGATCCGGCCGCCGGACAGTCCCTTGCCGACGTAGTCGTTGGCGTCGCCGTACAGACGCAGCGTGACCCCGCGCGGCAGGAACGCGCCGAACGACTGGCCGGCGGTGCCGCGCAGCCGGAACTCGATCGTGTCGTCGGGCAGCCCGTCGCCGCCGAATCGGCGGGTCACCTCGCCGCCGAGCATCGCGCCGACGCTGCGGTGCTCGTTGCGGACCTCGACCTCGACCCGGACCGGGGTACCGTCGCGCAGCGCCGGCCCGGCCAGCTCGATGAGCCGGTTGTCCAGCGCCGCGTCGAGGCCGTGGTCCTGGGCGCGTACGCCCCGGCGGGCCGCACCCTCGGGCAGCTCCGGCAGGTGCAGCACGCGGCTCAGGTCGAGCCCGTGGCCCTTCCAGTGGTCGATCGCGCCGGCCACGTCGAGCAGCTCGGTGTGGCCGATCGCCTCGTCGATGCTGCGGAAGCCCAGCTCGGCGAGGTAGCCGCGGACCTCCTCGGCGAGGAACAGGAAGAAGTTCTCCACGAACTCCGGCTTGCCGGTGAAGCGCTCGCGCAGCACCGGGTTCTGGGTGGCGATGCCGACCGGACAGGTGTCCAGGTGGCACACCCGCATCATCACGCAGCCCTCGACGATCAGCGGCGCGGTGGCGAAGCCGAACTCCTCGGCGCCGAGCAGCGCCGCGATCAGCACGTCCCGGCCGGTCTTGAGCTGGCCGTCGACCTGCACGGTGACCCGGTCGCGCAGCTTGTTGAGCAGCAGCGTCTGCTGCGCCTCGGCCAGGCCCATCTCCCACGGGGTGCCGGCGTGCTTGAGCGAGTTGAGCGGGGACGCGCCGGTGCCGCCGTCGTGCCCGGAGATCAGGATGACGTCGGCCTTGAGCTTGGCCACACCCGCCGCGACGGTGCCCACGCCTACCTCGCTGACCAGCTTGACGTGCACCCGGGCGGCCGGGTTGACGCACTTCAGGTCGTGGACGAGCTGGGCCAGGTCCTCGATGGAGTAGATGTCGTGGTGCGGCGGTGGGGAGATCAGGCCGACGCCGGGGGTGGCGTGCCGGGTCCGGGCGATCCACGGCCAGACCTTGTTGCCCGGTAGCTGCCCGCCCTCGCCGGGCTTCGCGCCCTGCGCCATCTTGATCTGCAAGTCGTCGGCGTTGACCAGGTATTCGCTGGTCACGCCGAACCGGCCGCTGGCGATCTGCTTGACCGCGGAGCGGCGCTCCGGGTCGTGCAGCCGCTCGACGTCCTCGCCGCCCTCGCCGGTGTTGGACTTGCCGCCGAGCCGGTTCATCGCGATGGCGAGCGTCTCGTGCGCCTCCGCCGAGATCGACCCGTACGACATGGCGCCGGTGGCGAAGCGCTTGACGATCTCGGAGGCCGGCTCGACCTCGTCCAGCGGCACCGCCGGGCGTACGCCGGTGCGCAGCGTGAACAGCCCGCGCAGCGAGCCCGCCTGCGCGGCCAGCTCGTCGACCTTGGCGGTGTACTGCCGGAACACGTCGTACTGGCGGCTGCGGGTGGCGTGCTGGAGCAGGAAGACCGTCTCCGGGTTGAACAGGTGCAGCTCACCCTCGCGGCGCCACTGGTACTCGCCGCCGACCTCCAGCCGGTCGGTGGCCTGCGCGCCCGGCGCCGGCCAGGCCCGCGCGTGCCGGGCCGCCACCTCGGCGTGGATCTCGTTCAGGCCGATGCCGCCGATGGTGCTCGGCGTGCCGCGGAAGTACCTGTGGACCAGGCGGGTGTCCAGGCCGACCGCCTCGAACACCTGCGCGCCGCAGTACGACGACACGGTCGAGATGCCCATCTTCGACATGATCTTCAGGACGCCCTTGCCGAGCGCCTTGACGTAGTTGCGGACCGCCTTCACCCGGTCGACGCCGGCCAGCACGCCGGTGGAGATCATGTCCTCCACCGACTCGAAGGCCAGGTACGGGTTGACCGCCGCCGCGCCGTACCCGATCAGCACCGCGGCGTGGTGCACCTCGCGGCAGTCGCCGGACTCGACGATCAGCGCCACCTGGGTGCGGGTCTGCTCGCGGACCAGGTGCTGGTGCACCGCGGCGGTGAGCAGCAGCGACGGGATCGGCGCCAGGTCGGCGTTGGAGTCCCGGTCGGAGAGCACCAGGATGCGGACGCCGTCCTCGATCGCCTCGGAGACGTGCCGGCAGATCTCGGTCAGCCGGGCCTTGATGCCGGCGCCGCCGTCGCGCAGGCGGTAGAGCCCGGAGACCCGCACCGCCTTGAAGCCGGGCAGGTCGCCGTCCTCGTCGATGGAGAGGATCTTGGCCAGCTCGTCGTTGTCGATCACCGGGTACGGCAGCACGATCTGCCGGCAGCTCGCCGGGCCCGGGTCGAGCAGGTTGCCCTCCGGCCCGATGGTGGACGCCAGGCTGGTCACCAGCTCCTCCCGGATGGCGTCCAGCGGCGGGTTGGTGACCTGCGCGAAGAGCTGATGGAAGTAGTCGTAGAGCAGCCGCGGCCGGGTGGACAGCGGGGCGATCGGCGTGTCCGTGCCCATCGAGCCGATCGGCTCGGCGCCGGTGCGGGCCATCGGGCCGAGCAGGATCTTCAGCTCCTCCTCGGTGTAGCCGAACGTCTGCTGACGGCGGCGTACCGAGTCGTGGGTGTAGACGGTGTGCTCGCGCGGCGGCAGGTCGTCCAGCTCGATCAGGCCGGCGTGCAGCCACTCCTGGTACGGCTGCTCGGCGGCCAGTTCGGTCTTGATCTCGTCGTCGGAGACGATCCGGCCGTTGACGGTGTCGACGAGGAACATCTTGCCGGGCTGGAGCCGGCCCTTGGCGATCACGGTGGCCGGGTCGAGGTCGAGCACGCCCGCCTCGCTGCCGAGCACCACCAGGCCGTCGGCGGTGTGCCACCAGCGGCCCGGGCGCAGGCCGTTGCGGTCCAGCACCGCGCCGACGATCTCGCCGTCGGTGAACGCGACAGACGCCGGGCCGTCCCACGGCTCCATCAGGCTGGCGTGGAAGCGGTAGAACGCGCGCTTGTCGGCGCGCATGTCCGGGTCGTTCTCCCACGCCTCGGGGATCATCATGAGCACCGCGTGCGGCAGGCTCCGCCCGGCCAGGTGCAGCAGTTCCAGCACCTCGTCGAAGTTGGCCGAGTCGGACGCGGCGGGGGTGCACACCGGGAAGACACGGCGGATGTTGCCCGGGATGCTCGGGCTGCGCAGCAGCGCCTCGCGGGCCTGCATCCAGTTGCGGTTGCCCCGGATCGTGTTGATCTCGCCGTTGTGCGCGATGAACCGGTACGGGTGCGCCAGCGGCCAGGACGGGAACGTGTTCGTGGAGAAGCGCGAGTGCACCAGCGCGATGGCGCTGACCACCCGCTCGTCGGTCAGCTCCGGGTAGAACGCGGGGAGCTGGTCCGGGGTGAGCATGCCCTTCCACACCATCGTGCGGCCGGACAGCGACGGGAAGTACGCCGGTACGCCCCGCTCGGCGGTCTCCCGCTCGACCTGCTTGCGCAGGCAGAACGCCACCCGGTCCAGGTCGAGCCCGGTCAGCGGGGAGCCGGCCGGGCCGGCCGGCGAGCCGGTCAGCCGGTGCGCGGCGACGAACAGCTGCCGGACCCGGGGCATGGCCGCGAGCGCGGTCTCCCCCAGGCCGGACGGGTCGGTCGGCACCTCGCGCCAGCCGAGCACGTCGGCGCCCTCGACCAGCGCGTACTTGTCCACCACCTGGCGGGCGCGGGCCTCGGCCGCGTCGTCGTCGGGCAGGAACACCAGGCCGGTGGCGTACTGGCCGGCCGGGGGCAGCGGGAAGTCGACGGTGGCGCGCAGGAACGCGTCCGGCACCTGGATCATGATGCCGGCGCCGTCCCCGGTGTTGTGCTCCGCGCCCCGGGCTCCCCGATGGTCCAGCCGGCACAGCGCCCCGAGGCCGTTCGCGACGACCTGGTGCGAGCGCCGCCCGTGCAGGTCGGCCACGAAGGCCACGCCGCAGGCGTCGTGCTCGTACGCGGGGTCGTAGAGCCCGGTCGTCCGCGGGGCCGACTGCGGGCTGTGAGGGTACGGAAAGGCCACCGGGCCTCCTGTCGTCACTCAGGATGGATCATGATGGGGACGACGTCGGCCCTCTGCGGTTTATTGAGTCTACGTTAGGGCTTCCGGCGCAAGGCCAGTTCAGATTGATCACACTTCCAGATGCTGGGACGTGTAGTCTCGCGCGGTGGATCTCGCACGCGCTGACGTACTCGCCCGGTTGGAGCGGTTCTACGACGCGGTGCCCCGCGACGGGGCCCGGACCGAGGATCACGGCGCCCTGGTGCTGTTCGTCCGCGACGGCGCCGGATGGCCGTTCTACGCCCGGCCCCGGCTCGACGCCACCGAGGCGCCCACGCTCGCCGACGTGACGGCGGTCCGCGCCCGCCAGCGGGAACTGGGCCTGCCCGAGGCGTTCGAGTGGGTGCACGAGCACCAGCCCGACCTGCTGGCGGTGGCCCGCTCGGCCGGGCTCGGCGTGCTGGAGGCGCCGCTGATGCTGCTGGAACCGGAGCGGCTGCCCGATCCGGGGACGTTCAGTGACGTACCGGTGCGGGTGCTGGACCCCGGCGACCCCGGCTTCGCGGCGGACATCGCGCTGCGCCGGGCGGTCGCGGCGGTCGGCTTCGCCAACGGCGGCACCGCGCGCGGCGAGGCCGGAC
>NZ_JBXUOV010000119.1:0-17949 GCF_057196585.1 Micromonospora sp. ATLC20 | reverse complement strand
GGCCCGCGCCCCGCCGAGCACCACCACCGCCACGCCGGCCAGCAGGAGCGCCAGGCCCGGCAGCGCCAGCGGCCGGGGCAACTGCCCCAGCCACACCCAGCCGATCAGCGCCGCGCCGGGCGCCTCCAGCAGGATCAGCACGCTGACAGTGGTCGCCGAGACCCGGTGCAGGGCGTAGTTGAACATCGAGTGGCCGAGCAGTTGGGCGCCCGCCACCAGGCCGAGGATCGCCAGCCAGGTCGGGCCGTCGAAGCCGTGCAGGCGTACCCCGCCGACCAGGCACACCACGAGCAGGATCGCCGCGCAGACGCCGTAGCAGACGGTGGTGTAGGTGGTGGTGCTGATGCTGGCCCGGGCCCGCTCGCCGAACGCGGTGTAGACGGCCGCGAACAGGCCGCCGACCACGGCGAGCAGGTCACCGGCGAACGCCCGGCCGGAGACGCCGAAGTCGGCACCGGTGGCGAGCGCCGCGCCGAGCACCGCCACCCCGATGCCGGCCCACACCGCCCTCGGCAGCCGCCGCCCCTGCCCGCGGGCGATCAACCCCTGCCACACCGGCTGCGTCGCGCCGAGCGCGGTCGCGGCCGCCACCGAGGTGAGCTGCGCGCTCGGCATCCAGGTGGCGAAGTGGGCGGCCAGGGCGACCCCGGAGAGTACGCAGTAGAGCCCCTCGCGCCGGCCCGGCCCGACGGTGAGCGCGCGGAGTTCGGCGCGTTTTCGGATCAACGCGACCGGGCCGAGGACCGCCGCCGACAACGCGGTACGCCAGAACGCCACCGCCAGCGCCGACGCGGCGGCGAACGCCACGAGCGGCGCCGAGGACGAGACCGAGGCGACGGCCAGGGCGAGCGCGCCGACCGTCAGCGCGTCGAGCGGCGGGCGATGCGGAACGGTGGGCACGAACGGTAATCCTCACACGGGCACCCGACCGACACGGAACGTCAGCACTCCGTTACGATCATGCGCGTCCCGGCGATCCTCCCCCTCGACGTCCGGAGGCGTTCCCTCATGCTCCGATTCCAGGCGGTGCTGTTCGACTTCTTCGGCACCCTGACTCACGGCGTACGGCGCGGAGCCGCCCACCGCGCCACCGCCGACATGCTCGGCTGCTCCACCGAGGCCCTGGTGGAGGTGCTGGACAGCAGCTTCTACGAACGGGCCAGCGGCTCCTTCGGGAACGCCGAGTCGACGATGCGCTGGGTGTGCGCCCGGCTCGGCGTCCACCCGTCCGACGAGACCGTGCGCGCCGCCGTCGCCACCCGGCACCGGGCCGTACGCGCCGACACCCGGCTGCGCGCAGAGGCCGTGCCGGTGCTCGCCGCGTTGCGCCACCGGGGCGTCCGCACCGGGCTGGTCAGCGACTGCACGCACGAACTGCCGGCGTTCCTGCCGCAGCTCGCCGTCGCGCCGCTGCTCGACGCGCAGGTCTTCTCGGTACGCCTCGGACGCTGCAAACCGGACCCGGCGCTCTACCTGGCCGCGTGTTACCGGCTCGGCCAGTCCCCGGCCGACTGCCTCTACGTCGGGGACGGCGACAGCGAGGAGCTGACCGGCGCGGAGCGGGCGGGGCTGAGCGCGGTCCGGCTGGCCGCGCCGGATCTCGCCGACCACGTGGTCCTGAGCGCCGACCACGGCTTCGACGGGCCGTCGCTGACCTCACTGACGGACGTGCTCGACCTGCTCGCCCCGGTCCCCGTCGCCTGACCCGGCCCATCGGGCGCGGCGTCAGCGGCGGCGGACGCGGTGCAGGCGGAACGGCTTGCGGACGGCCCGCACCACAGGGGCCGGTCGGGGCTGCTCACTCAGCGAGCCGTCCGGCAGGTCGGCGCCGGTCACCGGGGTGCCGGCGGGCGCGAGCCGGTTGAGCGCGCACCCCTGCGCCGCCCACCGCTCCACCAGTTCGGCGGCGGAGCCGGAGGCGTTGAGCCGCTTCGCCGCGACCAGCGGCGCGACGGTGTCCCACTCCTCGGTGCCGGGTCGCAGCCGGGTCACCCGCGCCGGCCAGGTGACGATCCGCCCGCCGTGGTCGCCGCGCAGCGTCACGTCGGCCGTGTCGCTGTCGGCCAGCCCGGGCGCGGTCTGCTCGCCGGGGCCGGTGACCACGAGCAGGGTGCCCTCCACCGGCAGGCACCACAGCGCGTACGCCGGGCCGCCGGCGGTGCTCACCCAGCAGACCGCGGCCTTCTTCACCGCCTCGTCCACGAGCGGCGGCGTCACCCGCTCGTCCACCTCGTCACTCACCCCGCCATCCTGCCCCATCCCCCGCGGGTCAGCCGATGAACGGCGGGACGGTGATCTCGCCTCGGGCCACCGGCATGACCTGGCCGGAGACGGTCGCGCCCACCGCCAGCCCGCCGGACGCGGTCACCGTGCAGGCGAGCGTCGACGGGCGGTTGATCTCGATGCCCTGCCGGACGGTGTACTCCGCGCGGCCCTCGCCGGGCAGCAGGCCGCTGGCGACCAGCCACACGCCCAGTCCCAGGGCGGCCGAGCCGGTCGCCGGGTCCTCCGGTACGCCGAGCCCCGGCACGAAGACCCGGGCGTGCGCGGTTTGCGAACCGGGCTCCCAGGAGAAGAGGCTGACGTGCTCCACTCCGTACCGCTGCGCCGCCGTCGTGTTCAACCGTGCCCGGGCCACCGCGTCCGGGCGTACCGGAAGGTAGGGGAATTCGAGGCCGCACCCGGCGACCCGCGGTGGCGGGCCGACGTGGTCGGGGCCGGTGAGGCCGACCATCTCCAGCAGCGGCTCCGGGTCGAGTTCCGGGCCGAGCGTGGGCGTGCCGCCGGTGAGCGTCGCGCCGGTGCCGGTCACCTCGATCGGCAGGACGCCGGCGCCGCACTCCTGGGTGATCCGGCCCGCGCCGAAGACGCCGCGCCGGCTCGCAGTCACCGCGGCACCGACGCTCGGGTGCCCGGCGAAGGGCAGCTCGTCGGCCGGGGTGAAGATCCGGGCCCGGTAGGTGGCGCCCACCTGCGTCGGCGGCAGCACGAAGACCGTCTCGGACAGGTTGAACTCCAGCGCGAGCGCCTGCATCTGCTCGGTGGCCAGCCCTTCCGCGCCGAACACCACGGCCAGCGGGTTGCCGGCGAACGGGCGGTCGGTGAAGACGTCCACGATCTCGTAGCCCAAGGTCGACATGTTGTTAGAGACTAGGCCCTTAGGCTGGTGGCCGTGAGCACGCCGAACCGGGTCTACCTCGCTCGACTCGCCGGAGTCGCCGTTTTCGACCCGAACGGCGACCAGGTCGGCCGCGTCCGCGACGCGGTGGCCCGGATGCGGGCGACCCAGCGGCCGCCGGAGGTGGTCGGTCTGGTCGCCGAGATGCCGATGCGGCGGCGCATCTTCCTGTCCATCAACCGGATCACCTCCATCGACACGGACGCGGTGGTGCTCGGCAGCGGCACGCTCAACCTGCGCCGGTTCGAGAAGCGCCCGAACGAGCTGCTGGTGCTCCAGGAGCTCCTGGACCGCCGGGTCCAGCTCGACAGCGGGCAGGCCGGCTCGGTGGTGGACGTGGCGATGGAGTCCAGCCGCGGCGGCGAGTGGGCGCTGAGCCGCGTCGCCGTGCGCGAGCACACCGGCCGGCTCACCCGCCGCGGCCACCTCCACCAGGTCGACTGGGACCGGGTCCGCGGGCTGGGCGCGGTCGGCGACAACCGGGGTACGGCGAACCTGCTCGCCGTCCTGGAGGACATGCGTCCGGCGGACCTGGCGAACGCGCTCCAGGATCTGCCCGACGCCCGGCGCAACGAGGTGGCCGCCGCGCTCGACGACGAACGCCTCGCCGACGTGCTGAGCGAGCTGCCCGAGCGTGACCAGGTGGAGATCCTGGCCGCGCTGGACCGGCAGCGCGCCGCCGACGTGCTGGAGGAGATGGAGCCGGACGACGCGGCCGACCTGCTGAACGAGCTGCCCCCGCCGGAGCAGGACGTGCTGCTGGACCTGATGGAGCCGGACGAGGCCGACCCGGTACGCCAGCTGCTGCGCTACGCCTCCGGCACCGCCGGCAGCGTGATGACCTCGGAGCCGGTGATCCTGCCGCCGGACGCCACGGTGGCCGAGGCGCTGGCCCGGATCCGGGAGCCGCAGCTCTCGCCCGCGGTGGCCGCCCAGGTCTTCGTGACCCGCGCCCCACTGACCACGCCCACCGGCCGCTACCTGGGTATGGTGCATTTCCAGCGGTTGCTCCGGGAACCTCCGGCCGACCTGCTCGGCGGCATCGTGGTCAACGACATCGACCCGTTGCGGACGTCGACGCCGCTGCCCGAGATCACCCGCCGGATGGCGACGTACGACATGGTGAGCATGCCGGTGGTGGACCGGAACAACCGCCTGGTCGGCGCGGTGACAGTGGACGACGTGCTCGACCACTCCCTGCCGCGGGACTGGCGGGACCGGGACGCGGCCTTCCCCTCGTCCGCCACCGACGACGGCACCCGGGACGGCGACGATGAGTGATCAGCGACGGGGCGAGCGGCTGGACCAGCCGCGCACCCCGCGGAACCTGCGCCTGCGCCGGGTCGACGCGGAGACGTTCGGCCGCTGGGCCGAGGGCATCGCCCGGGGCATGGGTACGGCGAACTTCCTCGTCTACATGACGCTGATCCTGGTGGCCTGGTTCCTGTGGAACACGCTGGCGCCGGCGAATCTGCGCTTCGACCCGTACACCTTCACGTTCCTGACCTTGATCCTCTCCCTGCAGGCGTCGTACGCGGCGCCGCTGATCCTGCTCGCGCAGAACCGGCAGGCGGACCGGGACCGGATCGCGCTGGACGAGGACCGGCGGCGGGCCACCCTCCAGAAGGCCGACACGGAGTACCTGGCCCGGGAGATAGCCGCGCTGCGGATCGCGATGGGTGAGGTGGCGACGCGGGACTTCCTGCGCTCGGAGCTGACCCGGCTGGGTGAGGAACTGGACGAGGCGGCCGAGCGGCGGCGCAAGCTGGAGCGGCGGCAGCAGGAGCGGGAGGGCCGCCGGACGGGCGGCGGCGAGCCGCTGGACGAGCCCCGGGACGAGCTGGACGGCGACTACGCACGGGACCGCCGCTACGAGGGCTGACCCGGTCATCGAATCGCTCACACCGCCCCCGCCAGCGGCGGTGGCCGATGACCCGCGACGTAGCATTGCGGGCATGTCAGCACCCGTCAGCACCGTCTCCGACGCGATCCAGGCCGCCCTGGCCACCGTCAACGACCCGGAGATCCGCCGGCCGATCACCGAACTCGGCATGGTCCAGTCCGCCGAGCGTGGCGAGGACGGCGTGGTCCGGGTGGAGCTGCTGCTCACCGTGGCCGGCTGCCCGCTGAAGGACAAGCTGCGCAGTGACATCACCGCCGCCGTGGGCGCGGTACCCGGCGTGAGCGGTGTCGAGATCATCTTCGGTGTGATGAGCCCGGAGCAGCGCCAGGAGCTCCAGTCGAAGCTGCGCGGTGGCGGCGCCACCGCCGAGCCGGTGATCCCGTTCGCCCAGCCGGGCTCGCGGACCCGGGTCTACGCGGTCGCCAGCGGCAAGGGCGGTGTCGGCAAGTCCAGCGTCACCGTCAACCTGGCCGCCGCACTGGCCTCGCGCGGCCTGTCGGTGGGCGTGGTGGACGCGGACATCTACGGCCACTCGGTGCCGCGGATGCTCGGCGCCGACGGCGCGCCGACCCGCGTCGAGGACATGATCATGCCGCCGCAGTCGCACGGCGTGAAGGTCATCTCGATCGGCATGTTCACCCCCGGCAACGCCGCAGTGGTCTGGCGCGGGCCGATGCTGCACCGGGCGCTTCAGCAGTTCCTCGCCGACGTCTACTGGGGTGACCTGGACGTCCTGCTGCTCGACCTGCCGCCGGGCACCGGCGACATCGCGATCTCGGTGGCCCAGTTGCTGCCGAACGCGGAGATCCTCGTCGTCACCACGCCGCAGGCGGCCGCCGCCGAGGTGGCCGAGCGGGCGGGCGCGATCTCGCTGCAGACCCACCAGCGGGTGGTCGGCGTGATCGAGAACATGTCCTGGCTGGAGATGCCGGACGGTTCCCGGATGGAGGTCTTCGGGGCCGGTGGCGGCGCGGCGGTGGCCGAGTCGCTGACCCGCACGATCGGCGCGCAGGTGCCGGTGCTGGGGCAGATCCCGCTGGACACCCGGGTCCGCGAGGGCGGCGACGCCGGTCAGCCGATCGTGCTGGCGCAGCCGGACGCCCCGGCCGCGAAGGCCCTGTTCGAGGTCGCCGACCGCCTGGCCGTACGCCGCGAGTCGCTGCTCGGCAAGCCCCTGGGCCTCAAGCCGGCCGGACGCTGACCCCACCTCCGCTCCCACCGCTCCCCACCGCCCCTTCCCGCCGCACGCGGGAGGGGGCGGTCCCGGCCCCATTCCCGGGGTCGATCATGAGGTTGACGGTCGCCGGGGCGGCGTGTCGCGCCGTCAACTCCATGATCGACGGTGCGATCAGCGGGACGCTCGGCGGGAGGCGCGCGGTCAGGTGGCGTCGTCGTAGGACGGGCGGGGGGCCGGCGGCGCGGGGGTGGAGGTGCTGGTCGCCACCCTCGGGGTACGCAGGTCGGCGGCCTTGGCGACGTCCTTCAGCTCGTCGTGCACGCCTGTGACGTCCGAGCGCAGGTTGTCGTACATGCTCTGCAGCGGCTTGCGGATCGCCTGCTCGTCGTCCTCGCTGAGCAGGTGCTTGCGGATGAACGCCTTGGGGTGCAGATCCTCCAGCTGGATGTCCGTACCCAGCTCGCGGCTCAGGTCACCGGTCGCGTTGCGCGCCATGTTGCGCAGGTTGCGGACCATGCGAAGGCCGTCGCTGATCACGTTGGGCAGCCGATCACCGAAGATCAACAGCGCCAGGAGCAGCAGGACGCCGATCTCCCACCAGTTCAGGTTCTCGAACACCGCGGCCTCCTCGTCCGTGTCAGGGCCAGACTACGCACGTCAGGTGACCATCGGGGAGGGGGTGACGGGTCCTCACTTCGCATCCGCGGCGAGCGTCACCGACGCGTTCTGCCGCGCCGACCCGCGCCGGTACTCGACTGTCACCACGGAACCGGGCGCGTACTTGCGCACCAGGGCCACCAGGTCGGTCGGATCGGTCATCGGATGGCCGTCCAGCCGGAGCACCACGTCCCCGGTACGCAGTCCGGCCGCCGCCGCCGGACCGGCCGGCTCGACCGCGTTGAGGCGTACCCCGCCGCCGGTGGCGCCGGTGCCGCCCACCTGGGCGCCGATCACCGTACGCCGGGCCTTGCCGGTGCCGATGATGTCCTCGGTGATCCGCTTCGCCTGATTGATCGGGATGGCGAAGGCGAGGCCGATGTTGCCCGCCTCCTGCCCGTCGGCCACCAGCGACTTGATCGTCGAGTTCACGCCGACCACCCGCCCGGCGCCGTCCACCAGCGGGCCGCCCGAGTTGCCGTGGTTGACGGCGGCGTCGGTCTGGATCGCCGCGTAGTAGCGGGTCGGCCCGCCCGGCTCGCCGGCCTGCATGGTCCGGTCCAGCGCGCTCACGATGCCCGCGGTGACGGTGTTGGCGAGCGACAACGGCGACCCGATGGCGAGCACCGGGTCACCGACGGCGAGCGCGTCGGAGTCGCCGAACTGCACCGGGGTCAGCCCGCTGCGCGAGACCTTGATCACGGCGAGGTCCGACTCCGGATCCTGCCCGACCACGGTGCCGGCGGCGGTGCTGCCGTCGTTGAACACGACGGTGGCCTTGCCGGGGCCGTCGGCGACCACGTGGTCGTTGGTGACGATGTGGCCCTCGCTGGTCACCACGAAGCCGGAGCCCTCGCTGGTGCCGCCGAGGCTGACCACCCGGATGGTGACCACGCTGGGCAGGACCCGCTCGGCCACCCCGGCCAGCGACTCGGGCTTGCGCTGGGCCAGCGCCGGGGCCTGCCCGGACTGCGCGCCGATCGTCGGCACGTCACCGCCGCGCAGGAAGGCGTACGTCAGGGCGCTGCCCAGCGAACCGGCCAGCAGGGCCGTGACCAGGGAGATCAGCACCACCTGGCGGATCCCCGGCCGGGCCGGCAGGTCCGGGTCGGTGACCGGTTCCGGCTCCCCCGCCCCCGGTGCCGGCGCCGCCGGGACCACCACGGCGGCGGGCGCGTACGGGTCGCGCCAGGGGTCGGCCAGCGCGTCGGACCACCACGGCGACGCCGCCTGACCCGACGGGTCCTGCGGCGGTCGTCCGGACGCCGGCCCACCCGGCACCGGCGATCCGCCGGGCCGCCGCCAGTCCCAGCCGTCGGTCACGTCGGTGCCTCCTACTTCGTCCCGCTGGCCCCGCGCCGGCGGCCGGCGGAGCCGGACGACAGTGACGCGCGGGACCCATCCAGGATTACACGGATGACGCGAACGGGGTCAGGGGTTGCCCTCCGTGAGCACTCCACGGCGGACTCGCGGCTGCGCCGCTACCGGCCCGCCTCTACGCTCACAGTGCATACCGCCCCTCGCACCAGTCCGCCCCTCGGAGGTGTCCCATCGCCACGGTCGCCGGTCACGGCAGTTCGACGGCCCAGGCGCTCCACTTCGCCGAGTCTTTCGTCACCGAGGATCTCGTGCTGCGCACGGCCCGCGCCCTCGCCCACGAGGTGGGGGTGGAGGCGGTCACGCCCGGGTCGGGTGCCGCGCTGCGGCTGCTCGCCGCCGCCGGCAACGCCCGGGCGGTGGTGGAGATCGGCACCGGCACCGGGGTGAGTGGCGTGTGGCTGCTGCGCGGCATGCGCCCCGACGGTGTGCTCACCACGATCGACGTCGAGGTCGAATACCAGCGCATCGCCCGGCGGCTGTTCCAGGAGGCGGGCTTTCCGTCGGGGCGTACCCGGATCATCACCGGCCGGGCCCTCGACGTGCTGCCGCGGCTCGCGGACGGCGCCTACGACCTGGTCTTCGTGGACGCGGTGGCGACCGGCTTCGCCGCGTACGTGGACGCGGCGCTGCGGCTGCTGCGCCCCGGCGGGGTGCTCGCGCTCAACGGCGCGCTGGCGGCCGGCCGGATCGGTGACCCGGCCGCGCGGGACGCCGAGACGGTCACCGTGCGGGAGACCATCAAGGCGATCCGCGAGTCGGAGCACTGGGTGCCCGCGCTGCTGCCGGTCGGCCACGGCCTGCTCGCCGCCGTGAAGGCCTGACGAGGCTGATCAGCCCAGCGTGCCCTGCACGCCTGATTCAGCCCAGCGTGCCCTGCACGCCTGATTCAGCCCAGCGTGCCCTGCACGCCTGATTCAGCCCAGCGTCGCCAGCCAGCGCAGCAGCCCGCGCACACCCCAGCCGGTGGCGCCCTTGACCAGTTCGCCGTGCGTGTCGTCGGACCACGACGGCGCGGACATGTCCAGGTGCGCCCACCGGTCCCGCAGGTCGCCGGTGAACTCCCGCAGGAACAGCGCGGCGACCACCGAGCCGGCGCCCTGCGCCGGGGAGCTGTGCAGGTCCGCGATCTCGCTGGCCAGGTATTCCACGTAGTCGTCGGCGAGCGGCATCCGCCAGGCCCGCTCGCCGGCTGCGGTGATCGCGTCGAGCAGGCCGGTCGCGAGCGCGTCGTTCTCGCTGTAGAGCGCGGCGTGCCGCTTGCCCAGGGCCACGGCGTTCGCGCCGGTCAGCGTCGCCAGGTCGATCAGCAGGTCGGGCTTAAGCTCGCGGACCGCGTACGCCAGCGCGTCGGCGAGCACCAGCCGGCCCTCGGCGTCGGAGTTGGTGCTCTCGCTGGTCAGCCCGCCGTAGTGCCGGATCACGTCACCGGGGCGGAACGCCGAGCCGCTGACCGAGTTCTCGGCGAGGGGGGCGAGCGTGGTGACCCGGACCGGCAGGCCCAGGTCGGCGGCGCCGAGCGTCGCGGCGATCACCGCGGCGGCACCGGCCATGTCCTTGCGCATGAGCTTCATGGCCGGCACCGGCTTGATCGAGATGCCGCCGGTGTCGAACGTGATGCCCTTGCCGACGAGCACCACATGGGTCCGCGCGCCGTCGGGCCGCCAGTCCAGCTCCACCAGGCGCGGGCCGCTCGCGGAGCCGCCGCCGACGGCCAGCAGACCGCCGAAGCCCTCGGCCGCCAGCTCCTCCGGGCCGCGTACCCGCAGGTGCAGGCCGGGGCGCCCGGACGCGGCCTCGGCCACCTGGGCGGCGAACCACTCCGGGTTCTTGGTGGACGAGGGCATGTTCGTCAGGTCCCGGGCGAGCCGGGTCGTCTCGGCGGTCGCCCGGGCGGCGTCGAGCGTGCCGGCGAGCGCGTCCGGGTCGTCGACGAGCACCGACACCTCGGCCAGGGCGGGCCGCTTGCCGGCCTCGGTGAGGCGGAAGCGGTACGAGCCGAGCAGCAGCCCCTCGGCGAGGCCACGCAACGCCGCCGTCGCGTCGGCGGGAAGCGCGATGGTGATCTGCGTCTCATCCTTCGCCGCGCGGGCCAGCGCCGCACCCGCGGTACGCCAGTCGCGCTCGTCGCCGTCGCCGACGCCGAGCAGCCACAGCCGTGCCGGGGAGCCACCGGGGCGCAGGTGCTCGCGCACCTCACCGGCCGCGCCGGTGAGCCGGGTGGCGGGGAGTACGGCGGCGGCCTCGGCCCGGACGTCGTCGCCGATCGGCACGGCGGTCGGGACCAGTCCGGGTTCCGGCGAGGCGGTGGAGTCCGGCGAGGTCAGGGAGCCCGGCGAGTCCGGGGAGTCCGGCCCTCCGGGACGGACGGGCAGGACGAGAGCGTCGGGCCCCGCGGGCCCGCTCACCAGACGAATGACCAGCACGCTGGACCGTACCTCCGAAATGGGTTGAACAGGCACATTTCACCACGCGCCTGCCGAGGAAAGACCCTGAGCCACCGGGCACGCCGGTGGCTCAGGGTAGGACGAACCGCCCGCACGGCGGACGCCGTGCGGGACACTCCTCGAATCAGCCCGCGGCCGCCTTCAGCGCGTCACCGAGCGCGGTGGCCTCGTCGGGAGTCATCTCGACGACGAGCCGGCCACCACCCTCCAGCGGGACTCGCATGACGATGCCCCGGCCCTCCTTGGTGACTTCCAGCGGACCGTCGCCCGTCCGCGGCTTCATCGCCGCCATGTTGTCTCCCCTCAGACCTACACCAGGGTCGGTGAGTTGCCCCACAGCCACTTCGCCAGCGCCATCCGCAACCATCGCGGAAGGCTCGACCAACGATTTTCCCTGATGAACACCGCCGGACCCAAACCGAAGCAGCATTGATGTAACAGCATCTAGCTTATCTTGGATAGGCCTGTCACAATGTGCGGTCATGCAGGCACGGTCGGCACTCTTCGACCTGTACGGCGACCACCTCCGGGCCCGGGGTGGCCGCGCACCGGTCGCCGCCCTGGTCAAGCTGCTCGCCCCGCTCGGGATCGCCCCACCGGCGGTACGCACCGCGGTCTCCCGGATGGTCCGCCAGGGCTGGCTGGAACCACTCCGGCTCGCGTCCGGACCGGGATATTCGATCACCCCGAAGGCGGCTCGTCGACTCGACGAGGCGGCGTCCCGGATCTACCGGACCGGGCGGCACAGCTGGGACGGGCGGTTCGATCTCCTGGTGCTCACCGCGCCCTCCTCCCGCCGGGACCGGCAGCGGCTCGCCGCGAACCTCGCCTTCCTCGGCTACGGCACGCTCGACGACTGCACCTGGGTGGCCACCCGCCCGGGTGAGGACGTCGACCTGCTGCTCGACGAGGCGGGCGTGCGCTACGAGCGGTTCACCGCCGCCCACGCGGCCGGCACACCCGGCGCCATGGGCGTGGTCCGCCGCGCGTGGGACCTGACCGAGATCGGGCGGGCGTACGAACGCTTCGTGGCCGAGCAGAAGCCGCTGCTCTCCGGCGTCACGGTGCGCAGCAGCGACGAGGACGCGTACGCGGCCCGTTTCCGGCTCGTGCACGCGTGGCGTACGTTCCTGTTCCGGGATCCGCAACTGCCCCCGGCACTGCTGCCCGAGCGCTGGCCGGGCACCAGCGCGGCCAGTTTCTTCGACCGGCACGCGGCCCGGCTCCGGCCGGCCGCCGACCGGTACGTCGAGCAGTGCCTCGACGCCGGCAACCGCCTCGCCCGACAGAAGGGTCGTTAGAACGTGACCGAGCCGCTGCTCGTCGACCGCACCGACGCCGTCGTCACCCTGACGCTGAACCGCCCCACGGCGATGAACTCGCTCGACGTGGCGCTCAAGGAGGCGCTCCGGGACACGCTGGCCGAACTGGAGACCGACAGGTCCTGCCGGGCGGTCGTGCTCGCCGGCGCGGGCGGCTCGTTCAGCGCCGGGCAGGACCTCCGCGAGCACGTGCGGACGCTGGAGACCTCGGACGCCGACCCGCTGGCCACGGTCCGGGCGCACTACAACCCGATCGCCGCCCGGCTGGCCAACCTGCCCAAGCCGGTCGTCGCCGCGGTACGCGGGATGGCCGCCGGGGCCGGCGCCTCGCTGGCGTTCCTGGCCGACTTCCGTATCGGCGGCCCGAAGACCCGGTTCCTGATGGCGTTCGCCGGCGTGGGCCTCGCGGCCGACACCGGCGCCTCCTGGACGCTGCCCCGGCTGGTCGGTCACGCCAAGGCCGTCGAGCTGCTGATGCTCGCCGAGCCGGTGGGCGCCGACGACGCCTGTCGGCTGGGCCTGCTGACCAGGCTGGTGGACGACGACGAGCAGGTGCTCCCGACCGCGCAGGAGCTGGCCGCCCGGCTCGCCGCCGGGCCGACCGTGGCGTACGGGGCGATCAAGCGTCAGCTCTCCATCGCCGACGCGGGCACGCTCGCCGACGCGCTGGCCGCCGAGGCGCAGGCGCAGGCGATCTGCGGCGCCACCGCCGACCACCGGGCCGCCACGGCGGCGTTCGTCGCCAAGCAGAAGCCGGTCTTCGAGGGGCGCTGACCGCACCGGGAACGCGTCGTGCACCCGCTCAGCGGGCCACGTAGCCGCCGTCGATCGGGATGGTGTGCCCGGTGACCCAGGCCGCGTCGTCGGAGGCGAGGAACAGGACCACGCCCGCCACGTCGTCAGCGGTGGGGATGCCGGGCTTCGGGTTGAACGACTCCATCTGCCGGCGCATCTGCTCCGGGTCCGGCGCGTTCTCGATGAAGTGCTCCACGAGCGGGGTCATCACCACGGTCGGGGCGACCGCGTTGACGCGGATCCCCCGGGCGGCGTACTCGACCGCCGCGGAACGGGTCAGCCCGACGATGCCGGCCTTGGTGAACGTGTACGGCGAGATGTTGTCCTGCGCGGTCAGCCCGGCAGTCGACGAGGTGTTGACGATCGCGCCGCCGCCGGTACGCAGCATCGCGTCGATGGCGTACCGCAGCACGTAGAACACCCCGTCGCCGTTGATCCGACGGACCTTCTCCCAGTTCGCCAGGTCCATCTCGTGCAGCGCCTGCTGCTGCCCGTCGATGCCGGCGTTGTTGAAGACGACGTCGAGCCGGCCGTACCGGTCGACCGCCTCGGCGATGCCGCGCTCGACCGAGGCGGCGTCGCCGGTGTCCATGGTCACCGCGAGCGCGTCCGGCAGGCTCGCCGCCACCCGCTCGGCGCCCTCGGTGTTGATGTCGGCGATCACCAGCTTGCCGCCCTCGGCGGCGAACCGGCGTGCCGTCGCCTCGCCCAGGCCGGACGCCCCACCGGTCACCAGCACGACCTTGTCCCGGAACCGCATGGCACCCCCTCCACCACGCCGGCCGGCGCCGGCCCCTTCCCGGACGCTACCGCCCGTGACGGGGGGTCAGTCGTCCTCTTCCGGATCCTGGTTGGCCTCGACGCCGAGCACGAACGCCTGCATGGCCAGCTCGTCGCCGTACGGCGAGACGAACGCCGGCAGTTCCCGCGGGCCCAGCTCCTGCACGTAGGACCAGAAGATCCGGACCGCCTCGGCGCGCGACGCGGCCTCGATCGGCAGGTCCAGGCTGACCAGCCAGGTGCTGCGGGCGGGCGGCGGGCCGAGCCGGTCGGCCAGCGACCGCCAGCGGGCCGGGTCGAGCGCCACGACCGGGCCGTCCGGCGCCGGGCCGTCGACCGGCACCGGCTCGTCCAGCACCCGCCGGGTGTACGTGACCACGAGCGGCCCGGCCACCGCGTCGGACTGCGGGTCGTCCGGGTCCTCAGCGGTCTCGGACGACGCGGGCGCCACCCGGCCGAGCGCGACCAGCCGCAGCGGCTCGTCGACCAGCACCGCCACCCGGTCGCCGGGCCGGGGGCGGGCCGCCTCGGACAACCCGGTCAGCTCCAGCAGGTCGTGGTGCACCAGCCGCTCGGCCTCGAAGCGCTCGGCGGGCAGCAGCACCGCCCAGGCGCCGGTAGTGGTCGCACCGTCTGTCGTCCCGCTCGTACGCGGCTCGGTGTCGGTCATGCCCCAATCCCATCACGCCGGAGGTGGCGCGCTCCGTCACACCCCGGCCCGGTCACCGCTCACGTGGCACTCGGCCAGGTGGTCGTCGACCATGCCGGTGGCCTGCATCAGCGCGTAGGCGGTCGTGGGGCCGACGAACCGGAAGCCCCGCTTCTTGAGCGCCTTGGCCATCGCCACGGACTCGGGGCTGGTGGCCGGCACCTCGGCGAAGGACCGGGGACGCGCGGCCCGGGGCGGGGGCGCGAACGACCAGAGCAGCGCGGACAGGCCCTCGGGCAGCTCCGAAGCGGCCCGGGCGTTGGCGATCGCCGCCTCGATCTTGGCCCGGTTGCGGACGATGCCGGCGTCGGCCATCAGCCGGGTCACGTCGGTCTCGCCGTAGCGGGCCACCGAGTCGATCCGGAAGCCGGCGAAGGCGTCCCGGAACGCCTGCCGTTTGCGCAGGATGGTCAGCCAGGACAGGCCGGACTGGAACGCCTCCAGCGTCAGCCGCTCGTAGAGCGCGTCGTCGCCGCGCAGCGGCCGGCCCCACTCCTCGTCGTGGTAGACGGCGTAGTCGGGGGTGCTCGCCCCCCACGCGCAGCGCGGCAGCCCGTCCGCGCCGGTCACCAGGTCAGTCACGGCGTCCACGATAGGCCGGGCCACCGACAGCCCTGCCGCGCCGACCGCCGGTCAGGGCAGGCGGCCCTGCTCGACCAGCCGGGCGAACTTCTTCAGCGCCTGGGTGAGGCTGAACTTCGAGCCGGGCCAGAGCACCGGCCACGCCACCCGACCGGCCTTCCCGCCCGGCAGGTGGAACCACTCGTGCCAGACCACCTGCGTGCGGTCGCGGTCCATCGGGGTGCAGCGCAGCACGCCGGGGCCGCGCAGCAGCTTGCCGCAGTGCACCACCCCGACCTCGTACGGCGCGTCGACCCGGACCACACGCATCTCGTCGCGGAGCACGGCCGGGCCGAGCGCGGTGACCGCCTCGACCAGGCTGCCCTCGCCGCCGTCGCCCTCCACCACCCGGACCCGGGTCAGCGGGATCCAGTCCGACTGCCGCTCCCACGCGGTGAGCGCGGCGAACACCCGGTCGGCCGGCGCCTCGACGATCACCGTGGCGGTGACCTCGGCGGCACCCCGGCGGGACGCCTCGGTGAAGTCGTCGGCCGGTCTGCCGGTGCCGGTCACGCCGACTCCGAGCGGACCACCGAACCGCGCTCCCGGTCGTCGTCGGCCGGGCCGGCCGCGATCCCGTTCGCCGGGGAGACGGTGTCCTCGGTCGCCGCGGCGGCGGGGGCCTCCGCCACGCCCGCCTCGGCCGGGGCGCGTCCCGGCTGCGCGTCGGTGTCGGTCCGGCCCGACTGCCGGTCGGTGTCGGTACGGGCCGGCTGCTCCGGCGCGGACAGGTCGATCACCACCGGCTCGGGGGTGGACGGGTCGGGCGCCTGCTCGGTCTCGGGGCGGGTCGCGGCGGCCTCCTCGCGCGCCCGGCGCAGCGCGTCGGCGTCCTCGGTACGGCCGTCCCGCAGGGCCGCGTTCTCGGCCTCCAGGACGCCGATCAGCTCGGTCTTGTAGCCGATGTCGTACGCCGCCCGGCGCAGGGCCGCGTCGACCTGGCTCATCCGGTAGCCGCGCAGCGCCGTGTCGAAGCGGACGTCGGACACGTCCGACTCGTCGAGCGGACGGCTGCCGGGCAGGGGCACGGCCCGCCCGTCCGGCTCCGCCGGTGTGAGGCCCGGATCCTTGCCGGAGACCAGCACCGTCACCCCGAACACCACAGCCGCGACGGTCAGCGCGACGACCAAGAGGAGCAGAACCTCACCCATGCACAGATCGTGGCATGCGGGCCGGGATCGGGCGAGCCCTCCGGGACGTCCGGTCGGTAAATGCGTCCGGCGCACGGGACCGGCACGGGCGGCTCGGGCGGGACCGGATAGCGTCGGACCGGCCGGTGCGGTCCGGCGGCGAGGAGGCGGGTATGACCGGGGCGTTGCGGCTGGGCGGACGGACGTTCACCCCCGGTGAGCTGGTGGTGATGGCGATCGTCAACCGCACGCCGGACTCGTTCTTCGATCGGGGTGCCACCTTCGCCCAGGACAGCGCGCTGCGCGCGGTGGAACGCGCGGTGGACGAGGGCGCCGAGATCATCGACATCGGCGGGGTGAAGGCCGGGCCGGGCGACGAGGTGGACGTGGCCGAGGAGATCCGGCGGACGGTGGACACCATCGCGGCGGTCCGGTCCGCCTTCCCGGACGTGGTCATCTCCATCGACACCTGGCGGGCCGAGGTGGCCGTGGAGGCGGTAGCGGCCGGCGCGGACCTGCTAAACGACACCTGGTCGGGGGCGGACCCGGCGCTGGCCCGGGTCGCCGCGGCGACCGGCGCCGGGCTGGTCTGCTCGCACGCGGGCGGGCTCGCCCCGCGTACCCGGCCGCACCGGGCCGCTTTCGACGACGTGGTGGCCGACGTGGTGGGCACCGTGACCGGGCTGGCCGAACGCGCGGCCGGGCTGGGTGTGCGCCGGGACGGCATCCTGATCGACCCGGCGCACGACTTCGGCAAGAACACCCGGCACTCGCTGGAGATCACCCGGCGGCTGGCGGAGCTGACCGACACCGGCTGGCCGCTGCTGGTGGCCCTGTCGAACAAGGACTTCATCGGCGAGACGCTCGACCTGCCGGTGCCCGAGCGGCTGGAGGGCACGCTCGCCGCCACGGCGGTCTCGGCCTGGCTCGGCGCCCGGGTGTTCCGCGCCCACCAGGTCCGCGAGACCCGCCGGGTGCTGGACATGGTGGCGTCGATCCGGGGCGACCGGCCGCCGGCGGCGACCCGCCGCGGGCTCGCCTGACGGGTAGGTCCGACGCGTCAGGTCCAGCGCAGGACGCCGCGCCGCCAGGCGTAGAGGATGCCGAGCGCGACGATCGCCACGAAGACGCCCATCTCCACGACCGTGGTGGCGCCGAAGCCGGGCCGGTCGAAGACCAGCGCCCACGGGAACAGGAACACCGCCTCGACCGCGAAGAGCACGTAGAGGTACGCGTAGACGTAGTAGCGGATCTGCATCTGGGCCCAGTCGCCGCCGACCGGGTCGAGACCGCACTCGTACGAGGCCCGCTTGCCCCACGGCTCGGCCGGCCGACTCGGACGTAACACCCGGTTCGCCGAGAACGCCGTCACGAAGAAGAGCACGGCGGCGAGCAGCAGCAGACCGAGCGTGGCGTACGAGCCGAGGTATCCGGTCACGACCGGAGCGTACCGGTCCCGTCCAGATGTCCCGGACACGTTACGAATTCGTTTCCTCGCAGGACTAGTGCTTGATGGCAAGTATCACCGAATAATGGGATCTCATTGATCGTCCCGGAGGACAGATGCCCCGCCCCCGCGTTGCGCCCGTTCGGCGGGTCGCGCTCCGCCGTACCCTCGCGCTCCTGGCGCCCGCGCTCGTCGCGGCGCTGGTGGCGGTGGCGCCGGCCGGGGCCGTCGCTCACCCGGGACCGGCCGCCGCGCTCCGGGTGATCGAGCCCGTCGAGCCGGGCGGCGACCCCGGCGGCGAGCCGACCGAGCCCGCGCCCACCGGCGAGCCGACGGACACCGCGACGGCCCCGCCGCCCACCGAGCCACCGCCGCCTCCGACCACGCCGCCGGCGCCGGTCAGCAC
>NZ_JBXUOV010000118.1:0-18131 GCF_057196585.1 Micromonospora sp. ATLC20 | reverse complement strand
GGCGCTGGCGGACATCCAGAGCTGGAGCGAGGTGCCGGCCGGCTCGCCGATGTTCGACAGCATCGTCGTCTTCGAGAACTACCCCGCCGACTCGTCGGCCGCGACGGCCGAGGGCCTGGTGATCGACGACATCCACGCCGACGAGATCGGCAGCTATCCCCTGAACCTCATCGCGTACGCCGGGCCCGAGCTGAACCAGGTCATCCGCTACGACCCCACGCTCCTGGACCAGTCGACGGTCACCCGGTTGGGAAACCACTTCGTGGCCCTGCTCGAAGGGCTGGCCGCGGGAGCCGACCGCACGCTCGGCGACGTGGAGATGCTCACCGCCCAGGAACGCCACCGCATCATCGACGAGTTCAACGACACCGAGGCGGCGTATCCGGCACACCTGTGTGTGCACGAGGTCTTCGCCGAGCAGGCGCGCGCCACGCCGGACGCCGTGGCGGTGGCGTGCGCTGGCAGTGAGCTCTCCTACGCCGAACTCGACCGGCGGGCCAACCAACTCGCGCACCACCTGAGAGAACTGCACGTCGGCCGGGGCGTCCTGGTCGGTCTCTGCGCCGATCGCAGCATTGACCTGATCGTCGGCATGCTCGGCATCCTCAAGGCGGGCGGCGCCTACGTCCCGCTCGACCCGGACTACCCCGCGGCGCGGCTGAAGTTCATGATCACCGACATCGCCGCGCCGGTGATCGTCACCCTCGACCGGTACGCCGACCGGCTGCCCACGAGCGGGGCCCGAATCGTACGACTCGACGCGGACAGCGCCGCCGTCGCGGCGCGCCCAGACTCCCCGCCCGACACCGACGTCACCCCGGACGACCTGGTGTACGTCATGTACACCTCCGGCTCGACCGGCATACCGCGCGGGGCGATGGTCACGCACCGGGGCGTCGTCCGGCTCGTCAACCCGGGTGACTACTGTCCGATCGGGAGCGATGACGTGGTGGCCCAGTCCGCCTCCATCTCATTCGACGCGTCCACGTTCGAGATCTGGACCGGCCTGCTCTCCGGTGCCACGCTGGCCGTGTACCCGCCCGGTGTGGTCTCGATGCAGCGGCTGCGCGGGTTCCTGGTCGAGCACGGGATCACTCTGCTGACGCTCGCCACGGGTATGTTCCACGAGATCGTGGACAGCGACGTGAAGGCGCTGGTCGGCCTGCGTCAGATCGTCGTTGGTGGCGACGTGCTCTCCCCGGGCCACTGCGCCCGCCTGGCGGAGCACGATCCGGACGTTCGCGTGATCAACGTGTACGGACCCACCGAGTGCACATCCATCACGACGGTGCACCGCGTCGGCGAGGCGCCCGCTGCCGACGACCGTCTGCCGATCGGCGCGCCGATCGCCAACACCCGGGTGTACGTGCTCGGCGAGAACCGCGAGGTGCTGCCGATTGGCGCCCCGGGTGAGATATACATCAGTGGCGACGGCGTCGGCCGGGGCTATCTGAACCGCCCGGACCTGGACGCCGCCCGCTTTCTTCCCGACCCGTTCCGGACCGGCGGTGTGCTCTACCGCAGCGGTGACCGGGCCCGGTGGCGGCCGGACGGGCAACTGGAGTTCCTGGGCCGGCTCGACACACAGGTCAAGATCCGGGGTCACCGGGTGGAACCGGCCGAGGTCGAGGCCGTACTACTGCGCCATCCGGAGGTGGTGGACGCGGCCGTGGTGGCCCGGCTGCGCTCGAACGGCAATCGATGGCTGGTGGGGTACCTGGTGCCCGCCGAAGGCCGGCGACCGGACCTGGCCAAGGTACGCGACTTCCTCGCCGGCCTGCTGCCGGAGCATCTGGTGCCGGGCGCGTTGCACGTGCTGGACCAGCTACCCCTGACGCCGAACGGCAAACTCGACCGGCGGGCGTTGCCCGAGCCGGACGGCGTGCTCCGGACGGAGCCCTCGGTGGCGCCACGGACGCCGACCGAGGAGGCCCTGGTCGCCATCTGGACGGACGCACTCGGCGTGGGCGAGATCGGGGTGAAGGACGACTTCTTCGAGTCCGGGGGCGACTCGATCATCAGCATCCGGGTCGTGGCCCGGGTCCGCGAGGCGTTCGGCATCGATCTGTCGCCGCGGGAACTCTTCGACCGGCCGACGATCGACCGGCTGGCGGAGCACGTCGAGGACCTCGTACTCGCCGAGCTCGAACGCCAGCTATCGGCAGGCGGTCCGTCCTCCAACGCGGTCGACTGACCGACCCGAGCAGAAGGTGGATGCAATGAGCTCACCCAAGATCCAGGATTCCGTTCCTGCTCCACCCGATCCCGGGGTGGCGCAGCAGGCGCCGAAGGTGCCGCTTTCCCGCAACCGCAACTATCTTCTGCTGCTGACCGGCCAGACCATCTCGGAGCTCGGGTCCGCGGCGTCCGCCGTCGCGTTCCCCCTGTTGGCGCTGGCGATCACCGGCTCGTCGGTGCAGGCCGGTGTCGTCGGCTTCGCCAACATGGCGGCCCGGCTCCTGTGCGGACTGCCCAGCGGCGCGATCGTCGATCGTTTCGACCGTCGCAAGGTGATGCTTACGAGCGAGTTCTTCCGGGCGTTCAGCATGAGCGTCCTCGCCGTCGCGCTGCTGTTCGGCCAGGCGGGCTTCGTGCTGATCCTCGTCTGCGCGGCCGCCGAGGGCATCTTCGGCGCGTTGTTCGCCCCGGCCGAGGAAGCGGCGTTGCCGCAGATCGTGCCCGCGGAGCAGTACCAGACGGCACTCGCCGGTCTCGCCGGCCGGGCGTACCTGGGAATCACGATCGGACCTGCCATCGGCGGATTCTTGTTCGGGCTGCAACGGATGCTGCCGTTCGTCGTCGACGCCATCTCGTACACCCTGTCGTTCGTCCTGCTGCTCTTCGTACGGCTCAGGCCCGGCGCGCCCCGCGCCGAGCCGGCCAACGTCATGAGCGAGACCATGCGCGGGCTGCGGTGGGTCTTCGGTGAGGCGCGGATCCGGGTCACCTTCCTCTGCGCGGTGGGGCTGAACCTCGTCTTCAACACGGTGATGTTCGTGGTGATCATCGTGTCGAACGACAGGGGCGTCGGTGCCGGAGAGATCGGCCTGATGGTCACGATGATCGGGGTCGGCGGGCTCTCCGGCGCGCTGGTGGCACCGGCGCTGACGGCGCGGTTGCGGCCGTACACACTCGTCATCGGTCTGGCCTGGCTCTGCACGTTCCTGGCCCCCGTGCTGCTCGTGGTGCCGGCCGGTCTCGGCTTCGGCGTGGTGCTGGCCGCCATGGCGTTCCTGACCCCCGCGGCGACGACGAGCATCCAGGGCGTGCAGATGGCCCTCACTCCGGACGGCCTGCGTGGCCGCATGAGCGCCGCCGCCCAACTGTCCGGTGGCGTATCCGGCTCCCTGGGCCCGCTGGTCGGAGGCTTCCTGGTCGGCTTCGGCAGCGCCGATGGAGCGATCATCATCTGTGCGGCCGCGTTGCTGGTCCTCGCGGTGCTCACCTCCGCCAGCGGCACCCTGCGGAAGCTGCGTACGCAGGAGGTGGTGGAGCGGTTGTCCGAGGCGGCGGAGTGACCCCCACCGTCGCGGTGTAGTGGGGAAAACCCGACATCGAGAATGCCGGGCCAGTCCCATAGGAGCGCCCGGCCCGAGCTGAAAGTCTAGGGACATGGATGCACATGACACCCTGCTGCACCGGCCGGAGGGCCTTGCGTCCCGGCTTCGCTACGACCGCAGCGCCTTCGGTGACGCCGTCTTCGGCATCACGGACATCTTCATCGTCACGTTCGGACTGGCGTACGTCCTGGCGCTCTTCGCGACCGGGCTCACCCTCGCGGTGACGGTGGTGGGCCTGGTCTTCGTCGGCCTGGCACTCGCCGGCGCGCGCCGGCTGGCGAACTGGGAAGGCGCGCGTACGCGCGTGCTGCTCCGCCGCCCGGCGGGCACGCCGGAGGGCCCGGAGCGTCGCCCCGGGCTGCTGGGCTTCATCCGGTCGGAGATCGGCCATCGGTCAGGCTGGCGTGCCTTCGGCTGGCTGCTGGTCAAGCTGCCGATGGCGATGCTCACCAGCGCCGTCACCCTGCTGTTCTGGGGAGGCGGTGTGGCAGAGCTGACCTATCCACTGTGGTTCCCGCTGACCGGGTCGGTGGTCGGCGCCGACGGCGAGACCCGTCCGGGTGGTCAGGTCTGGGGCGGTCTCGCCCTCGATAGCTGGCCGTCGGCGTTCGCGGCCGCGCTGGTCGGAGTTCTGCTGCTGCTGGCGGCCCCCCACGCGACCCGCGCGGTCGTCGCACTGAACACCCGGCTCACCGGCGCCCTGCTCGGCCATCCCGCCGCGGAGCGGTGACGGCCGGGCGGGCCGGCTTCCGTCTGTCAGGCCAGGACGCGCGAGCGCGACCGGTTGACCGTGTAGACCCGGCGGATGTCCCGGGTCAGGTTGACCCGCTTGAGCCACCGGTCGGTGCCGTCGAAGTTGGCGGTGAACGGGCTGCGCCCGTGAACGCCCTGGTGGTTGTCGATGAAGCCCAGGTCGCCGGGCTTCAGGACGACCTTTTCGATCGAGGAGGCGAGCAGCTCCTGCATCGCCGTGATCGCCTCCTCGGCCGGCCGGTCGCCGTCCCGCTCGGTGGCCATGAAGTCCACGTCGAACCGCAGGTACGGACGCTCGGCCGGCCCGAACAGCACCGATCCCGTGGTGAACTGCCGCTTCGCGAGTGCTCCCTGGTCGTCCTCGGCGATCAGAACTTTGCCGAGGTGCGAGTCGTCGGGATAGAACCGGAACCGTTCCTCGGACAGCACCGTCCGCAACTCCGGCGGGACGTCCACCCGGCTGATCCGGGTCAGCTCGGTGGCGACGTCATCCGGGTTGCGCAGGCAGAACAGGGCCACGTAATCCGCACGGCAGTCGTGGAAGACGTCCTCGGTGTGCAGGGACAGCGGCACCGAGCTGCTCGCGCTGGTGAGGGACTTCTCCATGCCCCGCGCCGGGCAGACGTCGTGTACCATCCGGCCGTCCTGCTGGCTGCTCCAGCCGAACGGCTGGGCAAGGGCTGCCGAGCAGATCAGCAGCAGGACCTCCTCCACGGTCCCGGCGCCCGTCTTCGCAGCCGCGTCCCAGCCGGACGGAGTGGGAGCGAGGTCCCCGCTTACCGGCAGCCCCGAGACGACGGCGAGTTCCGCCTCGTTCGAACGCACCGTGGCCAGGAACCGCCGCAGTCGCTGCGGTAGCGCCTCAGCCTCCACCTCGCATCGACCGACGAGCTCGTGCGCGTCCCAGCCGTCGTATTCCTCGTGCACCCGGTGCACCAGTTCGGCGACCGCCCGGCTTTCGTCGGTGGTCAGCTCAATTCTCTCCACGCCGTCTTCTCCCTGCTGACGTCGGTATCCTGTCGGCAGTCTCAGTGGACGATCGGAGAGCGGCAATCTCTTTCAGGAGACGTCGAAGAGGCACTCGGAAGAGTGCCGAAGAATTCGAGAATCAGGGAATTGACGGCCTTCGGCCGCTCCAGATACCCGTAATGGCCGCAACCGGGAACTTCGCGGTAGACGCTCGCGGGAACGGCGTCGGCGACTTCCCGTCCGAGGTGCGTCGGCGTGATCCGATCGTCGCTGAAGGCCATCACCATGCAAGGGGTGCGGATCCGGCGGTAGGCGGCGGTGCGGTCCGCGGCCAGATCCGCGGGATCGACCTGGTCGATCACCGGGTCACCGCTGCCGGCCGCCCGCTCGAAGATCTCCAGCCAGTCGCGGGTCGCGCGCTCGTCCCGGAAGGTCTGTGGTGACAGATACCTCAGCGCCCGGTCGATCGCGGCGGACCGGGGCGTCCGGGCGCCTTGCGCCGCGTCGAACTCACGGTCGGCGGCGGCCAGGGCGAGGGTCCAGTGGTCGGCCCGGGCGCGCGTGCCCATGAGCACCGCGGCGCTGACCAACTCCGGCCGGACCAGCAGCAGTTCCTGCACCACACGGGCGCCCAGGGAGAATCCGACCAACCGGACCGGCCCGGTGTCGAGGCTCTCCAGCAGGCGCACCGTGTCGTCGACCAGTTCGCTCAGCCGGTACGTTCTCAGGGGTCCCCGCCCCGGCGTGCCGAGGTTGTCGAAGGTCGTGACCCGGTGGCCGGCCGCCGCCAGGGCCGCCACCTGATGCAGGTGCCAGACCCGGCCGCTGCTGCCCGTCCCGGCCACGAGAACCAAAGGAGTCCCCGCGCCGCGGGACTCCTGCCGGTGATCGCCGCTCATCGCCATCAGTCATCCCGCCGTCCGTGCGCCGTCCCTGTCCAGGGCCACAGTCTGCAGTTCGTATCAGCACCGAAGGCGGCCGGACATCACTTTCAAGACTGCATGAATGGTGGCCGGAGAAGGTAGTCGGAGGCTGGGACGCCGCCGGGGGCGTCGGTATATTCCGGGACCGAGCGCCGCGCCCTGGATCTGTTTGCGAGCCTGGCGCCCGATCGTTTCTGCTCGCCGATTTCCCGGTGGGAGAGGGTCCATGTCCGCGATTCCTGTACTCTGTTTTCCACCGGCTGGCGCCGGTGCCTCCTTCTATCAGGCGTGGCGCGGCTTCTCGACGACGCTGGACGTCGTCCCGGTGGAACTGCCGGGCCGGGAGAAGCGGTTCGACGAGCCGCTGCCCGGGGATCTGCGCGACCTCGCTGCACAACTCGCGGGCGACCTCGCCGAGGCGGCCTCCGCCGCCGGACGCATCGTCCTGTTCGGGCACAGCTTCGGTTCAGTGCTGGCGTACGAGACCGCGCTGGTGCTGCTCGCGCGTGAACCCGGGCTGGACCTGACCCTCGTGGTGAGCGGATCCCCGGGACCGTGGACGCTGCGTGGCCGGCGTATCGCCACGCTGCCCGACGACGAGTTCATCGCCGGCGTCCGCGAGATCTCGGGTTATCACCACCCGGCCCTCGACGACCCGGATCTCAGGGACCTGCTGCTGCCGACCCTGCGTGCCGACGTGGTCATGCACGAGGCGTACCACGCGGCCCACGGCGACGACCCGAGGGAGCCGCTGCCGGCGGACATCCTGTCGGTCCGGGGCGTCGAGGACGAGGTCGTCGACGAGCCGGCCGCCCGCGAGTGGGCGCGGATCGCCGGGCGTACGTTCCGTCTGGAGCAGGTCCCGGGCGGTCACATGTACCTCGTCGACTCGTGGCCCGGCCTGCTGCGCCTCATCCAGCGGCGTCTCCCGTCCGCGCCCGCGACGGCATGAGCGGCAGCCTGGTGGGGCGGGTCGCCGTCATCACGGGCGCGGCCCGCGGTGTCGGTCGCGCCACCGCGACGGCGTTCGCGGCGGAGGGCGCGGACCTCGTGCTCGTCGACATCGCGGCGGATCTGCCCGAAGTTCCGTACCCGCTGGGCACGCCCAGCCAGCTAGAGCACACGGCACGGCTGTGCCGCGCGGCCGGCGCCGTGGCGGAGATGGCAGTGGCCGACGTCCGCGACCTGGCCGCCGCCGAGCGGGTGGTCGGGGAGGCCCTCGCCCGGTTCGGGGCGGTCGACGTCCTGGTGAACAACGCGGGCATCGCGGCGCCGTCGGGGGCGGTCGTGCACGAGGTCACCGAGCCGGAGTGGTCTCTGATGATCGACATCGATCTCAGCGGCGCCTGGCGGATGATCAAGGCGTTGGGAGCGTCGATGGTCGCCCGGCGATCGGGCAGCATCGTCAACGTCGCCTCGACAGCCGGACTCGTCGGCTACCGCAACTTCGCCGGCTACGTCGCCGCCAAGCACGGCCTGATCGGCCTGACCAAGGCCGTCGCGCTGGACTACGCGCCCTACGGGATCCGGGTCAACGCCGTCTGCCCGGGCTCGATCCGTGACGACGAGGTGCTCGAAGGCCGGATGCTGCGCGAGATCGCCCGCTGTCTGGAGGTCGAGACGGCCGACCACGAGAGCACATTCGTGCAGCTACAGCCAGACAACGCGCTGGTCGAGGCGCCCGCGGTGGCCGCCGCGATCCTGTGGCTCGCATCCGGTCGATCTCACCACACGACCGGGACGGTGCTGACTGTCGACGGCGGATACACCGCCCGCTGACGGTCCCTTTTGGGAGGTAACGTGCCTTCGACGACCCACGACATGCCATCGACCACCGGGTACGGCCACGCGGCGGTGTATCCCTTACCGGCCAACGTTGACGCGTCACGCCGCCTCGATGAACTGACCCGGCTCCTGGCCGATCCCGCCGCACCGGGCGGGGGAGCGGCACGTATCTGGCTGACCGCCGTCGCCGGCTCGTCGGACAGCGCCTCGGCCGAGCGGCACCGGGCCGCGGAGGTGCGTCGCCCGGTCGGCCCGACGGACGTACGCGTGGTGATCCTCTCCTACGACGACGACCACGACGACCTGGTCGTCGTCGCGGGGGAGGCGGGTTCCCGGGCGTTGCTGGAAGCGGTGGCGCACATGGCCGGAGTGACCCCGGAGGTCACCTCCGCCACGTCGTCGCCGGTGCTCGCCGACGTCGTCGCCGCGCTGGGCCTCCTGCTGGCCGCCCACAGCGCGGACACTCCTCCCCGCGTCACAGTGCTCCGCGAGGACGACGTGGGCCCGCGCAGCGTCGTCGCCCCGGACGCCGGGACGACCGGTATCGGCGCCTACCGCGAAGCGGTCGCCGAGGCGCTCAGCCGGCCGGCCCCGGAGCCGGCGGACCCGTCAACGCCTCTCCTCTGCGAGGGAGCCACCGGCTACCGGCCGATCCCGGCCCACCCCCATCCACTCACCGTCACGGTGACCGGCGGCGGCATCGCCGTCGAGGTGAGCGCGGATCCCGGGCGGCCCGGGTGGGCCCGGGAGGACATCGGTGACCTGATCTGCCACGTCGCCGCTCAGTTGGCCGATGCTCCGCAAGACGCGCCGCCGACCTCGCTGAGCCTGCTGCCGGCCGGTGAGCGTGCGAGGCTGCGCGCCCTGGGCGCCACCCCGCGAGATCCCGGTTCCGATGGGCGCTGTATACTCGACGCCTTCGCCGACCGGGTGGCGGCCACACCCGACGCCGTCGCCGTCGGGGACGGGACCACCCGGCTGACCTATCGTCAGCTCGACGAGCGGGCGAACCGCTTCGCGCGGGTGCTTCGCGCGCACGGCGTGCGCAGCGGCGACCGGCTCGGAGTCTGCCTGGACCGGTCCACGGATCTTGTGACGACCCTGCTCGCGGTTCTGGCCGCAGGCGCGGTGCAGGTACCGCTCGACCCGCGCAATCCCGGCGCGCGCCTGGCGGCGGTCGCGTCGGATGCCGGCGTCGCCCTCGTCGTCCTGGAAGCGGACGCACCGCCGGTGGGCGACATACCAGGGCTCACCCTGGCGCAGCTCGCCGAGGAAGCCGCCGCGCAGTCCGCGGCTCCGCCGACGACGGACCACAAGCCGGAGGACCCCGCGTACGTCATCTACACCTCCGGTTCCACAGGCAGGCCCAAGGGCGTGGTCGTGCCGCACGGGAACGTGACACGCCTGATCTCCGCGACCCGATCCGACTTCGGGCTGACCGGATCCGACGTCTGGACGATGTTCCACTCGCCGTCGTTCGACTTCTCGGTCTGGGAGATCTACGGCTGCCTGCTCACCGGGGGCCGGCTCGTCGTGGTGCCCTACTGGACGACGCGATCCCCGGACGACTTCCGGCGCCTGCTCCTCGACGAGAAGGTGACCGTGCTGAGCCAGACGCCGTCGGCCTTCACCCAGCTCCTGGAACTGGAGAGCCGCAAGCCCGTCGGCCTGTCCGTGCGTCTCGTCGTCTTCGGGGGCGAGAGTCTCGACGCCCGCGTGCTCACGCGGTGGTTCGACGTACGCCCGGAGACGCGGTGCCGGGTCGTCAACATGTTCGGGATCACCGAGACGACAGTGCACGTGACCGCGCAGACCATCACCCGCGCCGAGGCGCTCGCCTCCTCCCGTTCCGTCGGCCGCCCGCTGCCCGGCTGGTCGGTACGCATCCTCGACCCGCACCGCCGCCAGGTGCCGACCGGCTGGCTCGGTGAGATCGCCGTCGGCGGGGACGGTGTGGCGGCGGAGTATCTGGGGCGCGCGGAGCTGACCGCCGAACGGTTCGTCATCGACCCCGAGGACGGTACGCGGATCTATCTCAGCGGGGACCGAGGGCGGCTCCTCCCGGACGGGCGGATCGAGCATCTCGGCCGGCTGGACAGCCAGGTCAAGGTTCGCGGGCACCGGGTGGAACTGGACGAGATCCGCTCGGTGCTGCTGGCCGAGCCGGACGTGACCGCGGCAGCCGTGGCGCTCGACGTCCCCGACCCGTCCGACCCGGCCGGCGCGCGACTCAACGCCTATGTCGTCCGCGACTCGGCCGACCCCACCGACCTGCGCAAGCGGGTCGCGCGCATGCTGCCCGACTACATGGTGCCCAGTACGGTGACCGAGCTGTCGGCGCTGCCGCTGACAGCCAACGGCAAACTGGACAGCGGGCGTCTGCCGGCTCCGGCCGAACCCGTACCCGACCCGGGGCCGGCGTCGGACTGCAGCAGCACCGCCGCCGGCGAGCCGCTGGAAGTCATCCTCGACGTCTGGCGGAGCTTCTTCGGCGAGTCCGCCGGGGAGTCGCACAACTTCTTCGACCTCGGCGGAAACTCGTTGCTCGCCGTCCGGCTGGTCCGGAGCCTGCAATCGCGCGGCGTACCGCTCGTGGTCCGCGACATCTACCGGTTTAACACCCCTCGCGAGCTCGCCGTCCGCGTCGAGCAGCCGGGCGGGACCTGAGCCCCGCCTGGGCATTCGTCGTCCAGTGAAACGTGTGGTCCAGGCCACCAATGCTCTCGGACCATGGTCAGCGTCGGCGGGTGACCGCCGTATCGATCGCCGTCCCATCATCAGCAAGGGGAGAAATCATGATCACCGAAACAACCGGCCAGGATGCGGTCCGCGCCGCCGCGCAGATCTACAACTCCGCGGTCGCCTCCTGGGCCATCGCCGCCGCGTGGGAACTCGGCGCCCTGGAGGAACTGCGGGAGCACGGGAAGCTGGATTCATCGGCCTTCGCCGCCGCGAACGACCTCGACGCCGCCTCCACGTACGGGATGCTGCGGGCGATGGTGGCCGTCGGCGTGCTCGACCGTGACGGCACCGTCTTCGCTCCCGCCGCCAGCTTCGACGAGATCTACCGGACCAAGTCGTTCTTCCACTGGCTGAGCCGGGGTTGCTCCGACCTGTTCACCGACATGCCCGCCGTGCTGAAGAACGCCAACCGGACGGGTCACTTCTACAACCGTGACGCGGCCGCCATTAGCTACGCGTGCCGTGACATCAACGCGAAGTGCTTCGACCCGGCCTTCTGGTCCGCCATGGAAGGCCTCAACGGCTCGTTCTCGGTGGTGGCCGACCTCGGCTGCGGCAGCGGCGAGCGGCTCATGCAGATCGCCCATCGTTACCCGGGCGTCCGCTGCGTCGGCCTGGACATCGCACCGGCTGCCATCGCCGCCGCCGAGAGCGACCGCGACAAGGCCGGCCTGACCGACCGGATCACGTTCCACCAGGCGGACGTACGTGCTGTCGACTCCCTGCCCGAACTCTCCGAGGTGGACCTGCTCACGTGCTTCATGATGGGGCACGACTTCTGGCCGCGGGAGAACTGCGTCGCAACGTTGCGCCAGCTCCGCGAGCGTTTCCCCAATGTGAAGAAGTTCCTGCTCGGCGACGCGACCAGGACCGTCGGCATTCCGGACTCCGAGACCCCGGTATTCACGCTGGGCTTCGAGGTGGGTCACGACATGATGGGCGTCTACATGCCCACCATGGACGAGTGGGACGGCGTATTCGCCGAGGCCGGCTGGCATCTCACCAAGAAGCACCTCATCGACGCCCTTACCGCGTCGGTCGTGTTCGAGCTCGAGTAGATCCGCGGCACTTCGTCAGATCGACAGTGAATGGAGCACCGGTATGACCGAATCGCGTCTCGAGTTCCAACCCCCCACCACGGAGGACGGCGGCGCAGAGCTGCTGGCCTGGCTCCGGCAAATGCGCACGGACCAGCCGATCTGGCGTGACGAGGAGAGTGGGGCCTTCCATTTCTTCCGGTACAAGGACGCGGCCCGGGTGCTTGCCGATCCGGGTGCCTTCTCGTCGGACATGAGCGCCGCCGCCCCGGAGGACGTACCGAACTTCATCGAAGGCAGCCTCGCCACGACCGACCCGCCGCGGCATCGCCAGCTACGTAACCTTGTGACCGGAGCGTTCACCGCGGGCATGGTGGAGAACCTGGCGCCCCGCATCACCGAGATCACCAACGACCTGCTCGACGCGGCCGGCGACGAGATGGACTTCGTGGAGGCCCTGTCCAACCCGCTCCCGGTGACGGTCATCGCGGAGTTGCTGGGCGTGCCGATCACCGACCAGCCGAAGTTCCGGCGCTGGGCCGACGCCGCCATCACCGCCACCAACGACGCCCAGGTCGGCGAGGCGGCGTTCCAGATCAACGACTGGGTGGCCAAGCAGGTCCGGGAGATGCAGGAATACCTCATCGACTATGCCAACAAGCGGCGCGCCGAACCCACCGGCGACCTGATGAGCCGGCTCGCCTGCGCCGAGGTGGACGGCACCGCGCTCACCGACAACCAGCTCTTCAGCTTCGCGGCGGACCTGCTGTTCGCCGGACACATCACGACGACCATGTTGCTCGGCAACGCCCTGATCAGCCTGGACGAGAACCCCGACGCGCTCGCGGCGGTCCGTGCGGACCGCAGCCTCATCCCCGCCGCCCTGGAGGAGGTGCTGCGCTGGCGTCCGCCGATCACCTTGACGAACCGTCTGGTCACCCGGGACACGGAGGTGGCCGGCGTGGCCGTTCCGGCGGGCAGCCTCGCCATCGTGTGGCTGCTGTCGGCGAACCGCGACGAGGATCGCTTCGTCGAGGCCGACCGCTTCGACATCCGGCGTAGCCCGAACCCGCACCTGTCCTTCGGGCACGGCATCCATTTCTGCATCGGGGCCCCACTCGGTCGACTGGAGGCTAAAATCGCGCTGAATCTCCTCTTCGACCGCTACGCGGAGATCAGTATCGCGGGCAAGCCGGAGTTCCTATCCGCCCCGGGCCTCTACGGCGTACAGACGCTGCCGCTCGCAATGCGCGCACACGCGTGACCTGCCGTCGCACCCGCACCGTCGGCCGGTGGTGGGGTTAACCCCCTAGGAGAGCACGGGGGTTCACGGCAAAGACGGGGCCGTGATCGTCCTGCCAGGATGACATTCAGTTGATCCAGAGTGTGCGGTACGGCCGAAGCGGTCTGCGTTAAAGGAGAGACAAATGGCTCGTCAGCCAGCCACTGTCAGAGTTGCCCGGTGGAGCGCTGTGCGGCCCTGGCGAGCGATCAGTGCCTGGATCGTCTTCGTGGCGGTGTGCGTCGGTGTCAGCGGAGTGGTCGGGACGCGCATGGTCACGCCCGTCGAGGCGGCCGTGGGGGAGTGGGGGCGCGCCGAGCAGATCGTCGCCGAAGGGAACTTCAAAGATCCCGCTCAGGAAAACGTCCTCCTCACCTCCAGGAGCGGCGGCTCGATCGACAAGGCCGAGGCCACCCGGGCCGCGCAGGACGTGATCCAGCGGCTGCGGGCGCTGCCGGAGGTGGACTCGGCCGAAGGGCCGGTGCCGTCGCCGGACAGCTCGGCGATGCTCGTCCAGGTCGCCATGACCGGCGACAAGCTGACCGCCTCGGAGCGGGTCGAGCCGCTGCTCGACGCCGTCGAGGCGGTTCAGGACGCCTATCCAGGGCTCCGGGTCGAGATGGTCGGCGACGCCTCGACCAACAAGGCGGTCAGCGACACCCAGATCAAGGACTTCCAGCGAGCGGAGATCTTCAGCATCCCGCTCACGTTGATCATCCTGGTCTTCGTCTTCGGCGCGCTGATCGCAGCCAGCATCCCGCTGGTGCTCTCGCTGACCGCGGTGGCCGCCGCGATCGCCCTGTCCGCCGTCACCTCGCACGTGGTCCCGTCGACCAGCGCACTCAGCAGCATCATCCTGCTCATCGGGTTGGCGGTCGGTGTCGACTACTCGCTCTTCTACATCCGCCGGGAACGGGAGGAACGTCGGGCCGGGCGTGAGCATCGTGAGGCAGTGGAGATCGCCGCCGCCACCTCCGGCCACGCCGTCGTGGTCTCCGGCCTGGCCGTCATCGTCTCCATGGCGGCGCTCTTCGTGGTCGGCAACAGCGACTTCTCCTCCATCGCGACGGGCACCATCCTGGTGGTGGCGATCGCGGTGCTCGGGTCGGTCACCGTCCTGCCCGCCCTGCTGAGCAAGCTCGGCAAGTGGGTCGACCGGCCTCGGGTGCCCTTCCTGTGGCGGATGCTGGAGCGTCGCCGGCAGAGCGGCCGCAGCATCTGGGCCACGGTCCTCAAGCCCTCCCTGCGGTTCCCCAAGACCACGCTCGTCATCTCGGTTCTGGCGCTGCTCGCGATGGCGCTGCCCATGACGGACATGAAGCTCAAGGTCGTCCAGGCGACGGACATGCCGGCATCCGTGCCGATCATCTCGACCTACCAGCGGCTGACCACCGCCTTCCCGAGCACCAACAGCGAGCACCTCGTCGCCGTCGAGGCGCCCGCCGGGGAGTCCGCCGCGGTCGACGCCGCACTACGCCGGCTGATCGAACGCACGAGCGGTGATCCGCTGTTCGCAGCCGAGCCGATCTCCTCGATCCGGACCTCGCAGGACGGCAAGGTCTCCACAGTGGCCCTCGGTGTGCCGTTCGATCCGCGTGACGAGCAGGCAGAGCGATCTCTGCAGAAGCTACGCGACGAGTACCTGCCGGAGACCGCGGGCACGGTCCCGGGTGCCAGCTACGCGGTGGGGGGCCAGGTCGCCGTCAACCACGACTACGTCGACGAGATGGTCAAGGCGCTGCCCTGGGTGGTCGGCATCGTCCTGCTGCTCACGTTCATCGTGCTGCTGCTGACGTTCCGCTCCGTCGTGGTCGCGCTCACCGCCATCGTCCTGAACCTGCTCTCGGCGGGGGCCGCCTTCGGACTGCTCACGCTGGTGTTCCAGCGCACCTGGGCGGAGGGTCTGCTGGACTTCCGTTCCAACGGGGGCATCGTGTCCTGGCTGCCCCTGATGCTCTTCGTCATCCTGTTCGGGCTCTCCATGGACTACCACGTATTCGTGGTCAGCCGCATCCAGGAGGCGTACCGGCGGGGTGAGGCGATCCGTGACGCGGTCCGCAACGGCATCGTCGGCTCGGCCGGCGTGGTCACCAGCGCCGCGATCATTATGGTCGGCGTCTTCTCGGTCTTCGGGACGTTGACGGCTCTGGAGTTCAAGCAGCTCGGTGTCGGCCTGGCGGTGGCGATTCTGATCGACGCCATCGTGATCCGCGCGATCGTCCTGCCCGCCGCCATGATCTGGCTCGGCAAGGCCAACTGGTGGGCGCCGCGGTTCCTGCGCCGCGCCGACGACCAGCAGGCATCCCCGGAGCCGGCGGAGGTATCGGTCTCAGCGTCCTGACGAGACCGCATCCACGGTCCGCCCTTGTCGCCCACTCCCCCGGGGGCGAGGGGCGGACCGTCCCGCTGTCCCCGCACCCGCGGTCCGCCCGGCTCCCGTCCTTTCGGCAGGAGCGAGCACGGGCCGGTGCCGGGACTCACCCCTCCAGGAAGCGCAGAACCGCAAGCACCCGCCGGTGGTCCTGGCTGGTGGCGGGCAGGTCCAGCTTCAGGAAGATGCTGGTGACGTACTTCTCTACCGCACCGGGGGTGACGGTGAGCGCCTTGGCGATCGCGACGTTCGAGCGGCCCTCGGCCATCAGCGCCAGCACTTCACGCTCGCGCGGGGTCAGGGCGGTGAACTGCCGGGAGCGCTGCTGCACCTGCAGGAGCTGGGTCACGAGCTCGGGGTCCAGCACCGTGCCGCCGTCCGCTACCTGCTGGACCGCCTCGACGAAGTCCTTGACGTCCGCCACCCGGTCCTTGAGGAGGTAACCGACACCGCCGGCGCCGGCGGCCAGCATCTTCGCGGTGTGATGGACCTCGACGTACTGGGAGAACACCAGCACGCCGACCTTCGGGTGTGAGCGACGCAGGTCGATGGCAGCGAGCAGGCCGTCCTCGGTGTGCGTCGGCGGCATCCGGACGTCCACGATGGCGACGTCCGGCGCGGTCCGCTCGACCACCGCCATCAGATCGTCGGCGTTGCCGACCTCGCCGACGACCTCGTGCCCGCGCGCCGTCAGCATCCGGATCAAGCCGTCCCGGAGGACGACGGAGTCCTCGGCGATGACGACACGCATGTAGGTGCCCCGCTTCACGCTCGCAACGGCAGATGTGCCCGGATGATGGTCGGGCCGCCAGCCGGACTGTTGACGGTGATGCGCCCGTCAACCCGCCGAAGCCGTTCCGCGAGCCCGGTCAGACCACTACCGGCCCCGATCCGGGCTCCGCCACATCCGTCGTCCTCAACTTCGAGGCGGATCATATCGTGCCGTTGGCTGACCCGGACCGAGGTGCGGGTCGCGTTGCTGTGCTTGAGCACATTGGTCAGGAGCTCGGACACGCAGAAGTAGGAGATGGCCTCGATCGCCGGTGACGGCCGGTCGTACAGGTCGATCGACAGGTCCACGGGCACGTTGACGCTGTTGGCGAGGCTGGCCAGGGCCGCGTCGAGACCACTGTCGAGGATCGGAGGGTGGAAGCCGCGGGCGAGGCTCCGCAGCTCGGTCAGTGCCTCCTTGGCATTGCTGTGCGCGATCTCGATCAGATCCCGTACCTGCTCCTTGTTCTGCCCGGAGTCGTCGTCTTCGAGCGTCTGCTTGATGAGGCCGAGATCCATCGCCAGGGTGACGAGCCGTGCCTGCGCGCCGTCGTGCAGGTCGCGCTCGATCCGGCGGAGTGCGTTCGTCGTGTCGTCCAGCGTTCGTGCCCGCATGTCCTCCAGGTCCCGGATGCGCTCGGCCCCGCGCCCGGGGCGCAACAGGATCCAGCTCAGCAAGCGGTCGGGGGCCAGCGCGACGTGAATCGCACGCGGTGCCAGGACCAGCAGGAGGACACCGGTGAGTCCGAGAGCCAGGGCACCGAGCCAGGTGTCGAAGTAGAAGGAGCCGAAACGGAGCGTGGTCTCCGGCTTCACGACGCCGTCCTCGTCCGCGACGGAGGCGCCCATGCGGAACCAGACCGGGTACGTCGCCAGCACCGCCCCTAGGCCGTAGAAGGCGGTCGCAGTGACAAAGGCGGTCGACGCGGTCGGCAGCTTGGCCACCAGGTAGAGCATCACGCGCCAGGCGCTGGCGTCGCTCAGGTGAGCGATCGTCCAGCCGCCGAGGCCGGGGCGTACCGGAGGCGGCGGCGTGCGATCCAGCCAGACGTCGAGCAGCCTGGCTCTCCGTGCTTCGACCGCGCCCCACCGCCGGGCACCGGCCAGCCCGAGCGCCAGGAGGGGGACACCGGCGAGGACCACGGCGAGACCCACCCCGACGAACAGGACGGCCAGTACGTACAGCGGCCCGAACACGGCGACCACCAGGTTGCCGAGCACATAGCGGAACTCTTGCAGCCCACGGCTCTGCCGGCGCTGTGGGCCCGACGTCGGCGGCGGCGCGCCGAGCTCCGTGCCGAGTTCCGGAGGTGACGCCGACTCCACGTTCACATCCTTCCGGTCGCGCGGTGACCGCTGGGACAGGCTGCGGCACCGGGACAGCTTCGCAGCGGTTACGAGCGGCCAGCAAGGGGGCTATCAGAGCCCGCGTTTTCGGGTTATCCCCACTCCGGCGACGCATCGGAGCGTTCGGGAGCAGCGGGCCGAAGCCGCGCACGGGACCTACACGGTGTCATGAAAAGAACGGCACGAACTCCAGCGTGACCGCATCCGACGCCCGCGTTCATGCGCGGCTGAAAGTTGTTGTCCGCCATGTCGTCGAATGCGAGCGTCAACGTCGCCTTCATTCCCACCAGGGGTGGAGGCTTGGCCTCGTTCCGGCGACGATGCCGTCGTCAACCCTGCCGATCATGAATACCCGCCGATCCCAGCAATTCAATTGACCGTGGTGCGGCGCCTGGTCGCTCCTTCGCATTGACGAAAGAGGAATGCACGATGTCGTTGTCGCGTGAAGACCGTATCGCCGCACTGCCCGCGCACGTTCGGGAAGAAGCTCTAAAGCGCCTGTCCGGGCGTGTGGTGGGTGGGGGTATTCCGGTGGTGGCGCGGGGTGAGGGTTTGCCGTTGTCGTTTGCGCAGCAGCGGTTGTGGTTTTTG
>NZ_JBXUOV010000117.1:0-18135 GCF_057196585.1 Micromonospora sp. ATLC20 | reverse complement strand
GCCCGTTCGGCCCGCGCCGCCCGCTCGTCGCGGGCCCGGCGCGCGTCGGCCCGCTCGGCCGCCCGATCCGGTACGACAGGCGCCTCCTCGCCCCCTGTCACGAGCCGGAGCTGGGGGCGGGGCACCTCGCCGAACCCGGCGTAGTGGCTGGCCCGCAGCAGGCGTCCGGCGCGTACCTGTTCGGCCACCTCGGTGTCCGACAGCGCGGCGTTGAGTGTCGCCTCCACCTCGCCCAGCGGCAGCTTCCCGGCCGGGGGCGCGGCGGGTTCGGCGGCGGCGAGCCGGCGTACCTCCGCCACCAGCGCGCCCACGACGGCGCGCCGCTGCGCGGAGAGTTCCCGCAGCGTGCCGCCGCGCAGGTCGCGTTGCGCGGCGCGCAGCGATTCGGCCAGCTGGGTGAGGTCGGCGACCAGCTCGGGCCGGCGGATCGCCAGCAGGTTGACCAGCCAGGCCGCCACTGTGGGCCGGCGCAGCTTGCCGATCTCCCGGGCGGTACGCGGGTCACCGGACTGCCGCGCCTGCGCGACGGCCTCGTCCCGGGCCGCGACGAACCGGTCCGGCGGCGTGGCGTAGAGCCGCCGGATCACCTCCTCGGGCACCTCGGCCATGGTCAGGCGTCGATCCGGGTGCCCGGCTCCAGACGGCGGTAGTCGGTGTTGGACATCGCCGTGTACTGCCGGTCCAGCACACCGAAGCCGTTGTCGTTGAGCAGCCCGTCGTGCAGCGCGTACGCCCGGCGTGGCGCGACCGCGCGGATGAAGTCGACCACCTCGGAGAACTTCGACCAGGGTGCGTGTATCGGGGCGAACAGCGTGTCCACCTGCACGTCGTCGGGCACGAACAACGCGTCGCCCGGGTGGTACACCACGTCGGCGAAGAGGTAGCCGATGTTCTGGATCACCGGGATGTCCGGGTGGATGACCGCGTGCTGCCCGCCGTACGTCCGCACCGGTACCCCGGCGACGGTGAGCGACTGTCCGGGCTCGATCGTCACCAGCGCCTCGGCGGCGTCGCCGAGCACCCCGGCGAGCGAGGCTGGACCGTGCACCGGCACCGGCCGCCGCTCCAGCGCCCGGGTCAGCGCGCCGACGTCCACATGGTCCGGGTGCTCGTGGGTGATCAGCACCGCGTCCGCGCCGTCCAGCGCCGCCGGATCGCTGAAGACACCCGGGTCGACGACGAGCACCGCACCGTCGTGCTCCAGCCGGAGACAGGAGTGGGCGAATTTGGTCACCTGCATCGTGACTCCTCGCTTATCGAATCGTGATGTCCTCAGCGCAGTCTGCCGGAACCGGCGCGACCACGCGTCACGTCCGAGGTATCGGTCCCGGCAGTCGGGGCCGCCGACGATCGGAGTACGGGGTATGGGCGGACGACGACTCCGGGGCGTGGCCCTGGTGGCTGTGGGTCTGATAGCGGCACTGGGTATGGGCGCCTGCGGAGCGGGCGGGGACTCCGGCAGCGACTCGGCCGCGCCGGCCGCCGACGGGGGCGCGGGACGCGACGCGGCCGCCGAGGGCGGTGCGGACAGCGACCAGGCCGCCCCGGGCGGCACCGGTGGCGCGGACCTGCGGGTCGACCAGCGGTCCATCATCTACACCGGGACCATGCAGGTCCGGGTGGACGATGTGGAGGCCGCCGCACGGGAAGCCACCACCGCGGTGACGGCGGCCGGCGGATTCGTCGGCGCGGACCGGCGGTCGAGCCGGGCCGCCGAGGCGCGGGCGGCGCTGACGCTGCGCGTGCCGGCGGACCGGTTCGCCGCGGTGATCGACCGGCTCGCCGGTCTCGGCCGGCAGGAGCGCCGGGAGATCCGCACCGAGGACGTCACCGAGCAGGTGGTCGACCTGGACGCCCGGATCGCCACCCAGCGGGCACGGGTGGAGAGTTCCCGCAAGCTGCTGGCCCGGGCCACGTCGGTGGACGAGCTGGTGCGGCTGGAGAACGAGGTGGGCACCCGGCAGGCGGACCTGGCCGCGCTGGAGGCCCGCAAGCGCCGGCTCGCGGACCTGACCTCGCTGTCCACCATCACCGTGACGTTCCTCGGTCAGGACGCCAGCACCGCCGAGGAGGAGGCCGACCTGGGCTTCCTGGCCGGGCTGGGCGGCGGCTGGACGGCGTTCCTGGCCTCGGCCCGGGTCCTGCTCACAGTGCTCGGCGCGGTGCTGCCGTTCGCGGTAGTGATCGGCGTACCGCTGTGGTTGCTGCTCCTGTGGCGGCGCCGGGTGCGGTCCCGGCGGACGCCGCCGCCCGGCCCGGGCGCGATGCTGCCGCCCGGCCTGGGCCCGATGCCGCCGGGCCCGGCCGGGCCGGCCGACGGTCCGGTCAGCGCGCCGCCGCCAGTGCCCGCAGCGCGGTCTGGACCATGAGGCGTACGCCGGCCTCGATGGCGCGCTCGTCCACGTCGAACGAGGCCCGGTGCAGGTCCACGTTGGGCCCACTCCGGCCGACGCCGAGGCGGGCGAGCGCACCCGGCACGTGCTCCAGGTACCAGGAGAAGTCCTCGCCGCCCATGCTCTGCGGCGTCTCGGCGATGCCGTCGGGGCCGAGCGCGGCGGCGGTGGCCGCGGTGAGCACACCGATGGCCCGGGCGTCGTTCGTCACCGGGGGCCGGCCGCGCAGGTATTCCAGGTCGACGGTGGCGCCGGTGGGGGCGAGCACGTCCCGCACCACCTGAGCCACGATCTTGGGCGCCTGGTCCCAGGTGTCGCGGTCCATCACCCGCAGCGTGCCGGCCGCGCACGCCTCGGACGGGATGACGTTGTAACGGGTGCCGGCCGAGGCGTGGCCGAACACCAGCAGCAGCCCGCTGTTGGCCGGTACCCGGCGGCTGATCAGCGTCGGCACCTCGGTGACCAGGCGGCCGAGCGCGTCCACCAGGTCGACGGTCAGGTGCGGGCGGGCGGTGTGCCCGCCGGGCCCGGTGAGCCGGACGGTGACGTTGTCGGCGGCGGCGGTGATCGGGCCGACCCGCAGGCCGACCTTGCCCACCGGCAGGTTCGGGTCGCAGTGCAGCGCGAAGATCTGCACCACGTCGTCCAGGCCGCCGGCCTCGATGACCTCCAGCGAGCCGCAGGGCAGGATCTCCTCGGCCGGCTGGAAGATCAGCCGGACCCGGCCGTCGAGCCGGCCGGTGTCGGCGAGCTGGGCCAGCAGCATGCCGACGCCGAGCATCACCGACGTGTGCACGTCGTGGCCGCAGGCGTGGCAGACGCCCTCCACCGTCGAGCGGTACGGCACGTCCTTCGGGTCGCTCAGCGGCAGCGCGTCGATGTCGGCGCGGAGCGCGATCACCGGGCCGTCGGGGCGGCCGTCGATGTCGCAGATGACGCCGTTGCCCTTCGGCAGCAGACGCGGCTTCAGCCCGGCGAGGGACAGCTCCCGGTGCACCAGCGCGGCCGTCTCGAACTCCTCGCCGGACAGCTCCGGGTGGGAGTGGATGTGACGGCGCGTCTCGATGAGGCCCGGTACGCGCAGAGCGAGCAGATGGTCGAGCTCGAAGGGCAGGGGCTGGTAACCGGTCGGCGCCTCGGGCCGGGACGACGCCAGCGGGCCGCCGGAAGGCAGCGTCAACGCACTCGTCACGTCGAATTCTCGATCACTAGAAGTGGATGGATCTTCGGGTCGGACAGCAGACAGCCTAGACCTCCGACGGTGACGCTGCGCAACATCTTTCGCGTAGCGGTCGGACCGCGCAGCGTCACGAATGCCCTGGTGGGAGGGCTCGAATATCTGCGGGACAGCAGGTAGATCGCGGTCGAACGCCGTCATCCGCCTCCCACCTCCTACAACGCGTAACCGTTTCATCGGTCACAAATAACGACCCGTCGTTCCGAATTGTCGCATTAGTCGTGGCAATTAACTGCCGCTCCGACAATTGCACGACAACTGTCGGCTGCCGGAAGACTCCCGACGGTGACACGAGCGCCCGACCGCCAACCGCACAGGCTGTCCGTCCCGTTCACCCGATCCGGTTACCCGAATCGCCGAATCGCACACGCGAAAGCGGCCCCGCCGCGCACTCAGGGTGCGCGACGGGGCCGCCGCCGGACGACTCAGAACCGGTCGCTGGGCCGGTAGATCCCCCACACCTCGCGCAGCGTCCCGCACACCTCGCCGACCGTGGCGCGGGCGCGCAGCGCCTCCTTCATCGGGTAGAGCACGTTGGCGTCCCCCTCTGCGGCGGCACGCAGCTCGGCCAGGGCCCGCTCCACCGCGCCGGAGTCCCGCTCGGCGCGCAGCCGGGCCAGCCGCTCCCCCTGCGCCGCCTCGATCGACGGGTCGACCCGCAGCGGCTCGTACGGCTCCTCCTCGTCGATCCGGAACCGGTTGAGCCCGACCACCACCCGCTCGCCCGAGTCGATCTCCTGGGCGATCCGGTACGCGGACTGCTCGATCTCCCGCTTCTGGAACCCGGCCTCGATCGCGTCCACCGCCGAACCGTGGTCGAAGACCCGGTCCATCAGCTCGGTGGCGGCCGCCTCCACCTCGGCGGTCATCGCCTCCACCACGTACGACCCGGCGAACGGGTCGACGGTCGCGGTCAGGTCCGTCTCGTACGCCAGCACCTGCTGGGTCCGCAGCGCCAGCCGGGCCGCCTTCTCGGTGGGCAGCGCGATGGCCTCGTCGAAGCTGTTGGTGTGCAGCGACTGGGTGCCGCCGAGCACCGCGCCGAGGCCCTGCACCGCCACCCGGACCAGGTTCACCTCCGGCTGCTGGGCGGTGAGCTGCACGCCGGCGGTCTGGGTGTGGAACCGCAGCATCATCGACTTCGGGTTCTTCGCGCCGAACTCGTCGCGCATCAGCCGGGCCCAGATCCGCCGGGCCGCGCGGAACTTCGCGACCTCCTCCAGCAGCGTGGTGCGGGCCACGAAGAAGAACGACAGGCGGGGCGCGAAGTCGTCGACGGCCAGCCCGGCGGCGAGCGCCGCGCGGACGTACTCCACGCCGTTGGCGAGCGTGAACGCGACCTCCTGCGCGGGCGACGCGCCGGCCTCGGCCATGTGGTAGCCGGAGATGGAGATGGTGTTCCACTTCGGCACCTCGGCCCGGCAGTAGGCGAAGGTGTCGGCGACCAGCCGCAGCGAGGGCTTCGGCGGGAAGATGTACGTCCCCCGGGCGATGTACTCCTTGAGGATGTCGTTCTGGATGGTGCCGTTGAGCGCCGCCCCCGGCACGCCGTTCTCCTCGGCCACGAGCTGGTAGAGCAGCAGCAGCACCGAGCCGGGCGCGTTGATGGTCATCGAGGTGGAGACCTTGTCCAGCGGGATGCCGCCGAACAGCGTGCGCATGTCCTCGATGGAGTCGATGGCGACGCCGACCTTGCCGACCTCGCCGTGCGCGATCGGGTCGTCCGAGTCGTACCCCATCTGGGTGGGCAGGTCGAACGCGACCGACAGGCCCATGGTGCCGGCGCGCAGTAGCTGGTGGTAGCGCGCGTTGCTCTCGGTCGCCGTGCCGAACCCGGCGTACTGTCGCATGGTCCAGGGCCGGGACGTGTACATCGTCGGGTAGACCCCGCGGGTGTACGGGAACTCGCCCGGCTCGCCCAGCCGGGCGTCCAGGTCCGCCGGAAGGTCTGCCGCCGTGTAGACGCCCTGGATCGGGAAACCCGACTCGCTTGACCGCGCATCGCTCATTACCGGATGGTAGGACGCGCAGACCGCCTGGTGGGTGAGGGATACCGCACACCTCGCGGCCACGACCCACCGGAGGTGAGCGACCGACCACATACCGTCGAGTAGGTAAACGCCCGCCGCGTCGGGTTTCGCATCGGGCGTCGGAACCAGCAAGATAGAGGGGTTGTGTCCCAGCCCCCTCGATATCCCCTGGTGGCTTTTCTGTGACTCAGATTCCGACGTGGAGCGGCGGACCGGCCAGTCCCCCCACTGGACGCGCGGCGCCCGGCACCACCATCGGTGGTCGCTACTCGCTGCGCTCCCCGGTGGGCAACGGAGGCATGGGCACGGTCTGGCGGGCCACAGACACGTTGCTGCGCCGTGATGTGGCGGTCAAGGAGGTCGTCCTCCCGCCGGGGCTCGCCCCGAGCGATCGCGACGCGCTCTACGAACGGACGCTGCGGGAGGCCCGAGCCGCCGCCGCGATCCAGCACCCGGCCGTGGTGCAGGTCTACGACGTGGTCACCGAGGGCGGCCGTCCGTGGATCGTGATGGAGCTGCTGGACGCCCGCAGCCTCGCCGACATGGTGATCGAGGACGGGCCGGTCCCGCCACGCGCCGTCGCCAAGATCGGGATCGCGCTGCTCGGCGCGCTGGAGGTCGCGCACGCGATCGGCGTGCTGCACCGCGACGTGAAGCCGGCGAACGTACTGATCTGCACCGACGGCCGCTGCGTTCTCACCGACTTCGGCGTCGCCCGGATGCCCACCGACGTGCAGCTCACCACGCCCGGCATGGTGCTCGGCTCGCCGCACTTCATCTCGCCCGAGCGGGCCATGGGCCAGGAGTTCGGGCCACCGAGCGACCTGTTCTCACTCGGCGTGACGCTCTACACCGCGGTCGAGGGCCGGCCCCCGTTCGACAAGGGCGACCCGATCGAGACCATGCACGCAGTGGTCGAGGACCCGCCGGCCACGCCGCAGCGCAGCGGCCCGCTCACCGGCGTGCTGATGGGGCTGCTGGAGAAGGACCCGGCCCGCCGGATGGACGTGCACCGCGCCCGCGCCAACCTGCGCGAGCTGCTCGCCGGGCCGCTGACCAGCACCGCGACCGCCGTCAACTCGGTCACCGACCCGTACGCGGTGGTGCCGGTGCCGCGCCCGACCACGCCGCCGGCGATCGCCGCGGAGCCGAAGCCGAGCGGGCAGATCGGCGGCCGGGCGATGATCGGCCCGGACGAGTCGCTCACCGACCGCCTCGCCGCCCTGCGCCGCGGCGAGCGGCCCCAGGCCGAGAAGGCCGCAGCGGGTGCCGCCGCGCTCGACGAGACCAGCGCCGACGCGCTGGCCGGTCCGCTGCACACCCCGACCGGCGCGATGTCCGGGCCGGGCACGCCGGAGGCCACCCAGCGCATCTCGCCGGACGCCACGGTCCGGCTCGGGGCGGGCGCCGGTGCGGACGCGACCCAGGCGGTACCCGCCGCTTACGGCCGCACCGTCGACGCCACCCAGCCGGTGTACGGCGGCGGCAACCAGTGGTCGGTGCCCGGCACCGGCCAGGCGTGGACCACCCCGGCCACCGCACCGGCCGCCGCCGGTGATGGCGGCCCGCTGGGCGCGGCCAAGGGCCTGCTCGGCCGGGTGAAGGCGTGGCCGCGCAAGGTCCAGCTCGCCGCCGCCGGTGGCCTCGCCGTGGTGCTGCTGGTGAGCGTGATCGCGTTGACCAGCGGCGGCGACGACGCTCCCCCGCCGATCGTGGGCGCGCTGCCGTCGAACTCGGCCGCCGCCTCGCCGGTGGAGATGCAGGAGCAGACCGTCAAGGACATCACCGTCCAGGTGCCGAAGGGCTGGGACCGCAAGACCGGTGGCGTCTTCGTCGACTACGTCGACCCGCAGGACCAGAGCCGCAAGGTGCGGGTGCTGGCCGAGAACTGGGGCGGCACGTCGGTCAGCTGGGCCGAGTTCGCCTCCCGCAACCTCCGCGACAAGAGCAAGTCGTGCGCCAAACCCTACGAACAGCTCGCGATGACCGAGACGACGCTGGCCGGTAAGCCGGCCGCCGAGTTCGAGTACACCTGCGGCGAGGGCGACGAGAAGCGGCACGGCGTGTGGCGGGGCGTGGTCCAGGGCGGCAAGGTCTACTCGTTCTACCTCTCCTCCAGCGACGCCACCTTCGCCGAGAGCAAGCCGATCTTCGACGCGATGGTCGGCTCGTTCCAGCTCACGGCGGCGAACTGAGTCGAGGCCGACGGTCGGTGGTGATCCGCCGCCGTGCTTTCATGAGGCAATGGCGGCGGAAACCACTGACCTTGACGACCTTCGCGTACGCGCCGAGCGCTGGCTCGGCGACGACCCGGACCCGGCCGACCGCGACGAGCTGCGCGCGGTCCTCGACGGGCTGCCCGGCACGGCGGCCGACCTGGCCGACCGGTTCGCCGGTCCGCTGACCTTCGGCACCGCCGGGCTGCGCGGCCCGCTGCGGGCCGGGCCCAACGGCATGAACCTCGCCGTGGTCACCCAGGCCGCCGCCGGGCTCGTCGGCTGGCTCGCCGCCCAGGGCGGCGAGGGCCCGCTGGTGATCGGGTACGACGCCCGGCACGGCTCGCTGGCCTTCGCCGAGCGCACCGCGCAGGTGGCCACCGGCGCGGGCCGCCCGGCGCTGCTGCTGCCCCGGCCGCTGCCCACGCCCGTGCTGGCGTTCGCGGTCCGGCAGCTCGGCGCGGTCGCCGGCGTGATGGTCACCGCCAGCCACAACCCGCCGCAGGACAACGGCTACAAGGTCTACCTGGGCGCGCAGCTCGGCGGTGACCTGGGCGCCGGCGCGCAGATCGTGCCGCCCGCCGACGCCGGGATCGAGGCGGCCATCCGCGCCGTCGGCCCGCTCGCGGCGGTGCCGCTCGGCCCGGCCGGTCAGGTGCTCGGCGACGACCTGGTGGCCGCGTACGTCGATCGGGCCGCCGCCGTGGTGGACCCGGCCGGACCGCGCGACCTGAAGGTGGCGTACACGCCGCTGCACGGGGTGGGCGGCGCGGTGCTGACCGCCGCGTTCGCACGCGCCGGATTCGGCGTGCCCGGCGTGGTGCCCGAGCAGGCCGAGCCGGACCCGGCGTTCCCGACCGTCAGCTTCCCCAACCCGGAGGAGCCGGGCGCGGTGGACCTGCTGGTCGCGCTCGCCGACCGCACCGGCGCCGACCTCGCCATCGCCAACGACCCGGACGCGGACCGCTGCGCGGTTGCCGTACGCGACGCCGGGTCCTGGCGGATGCTGCGCGGCGACGAGGTGGGCGCACTGCTCGCCGACCACCTGATGCGGCGCGGCGTGACCGGCCTGTACGCCACCACCATCGTGTCGTCGGCGCTGCTGCGGGCCATGGCGGCGGCCCGGGGCCTGCCCTACGACGAGACGCTCACCGGGTTCAAGTGGATCGTCCGGGCCGGCGGCGGCCGAGAGCCGCTCGTGTACGGCTACGAGGAGGCGCTCGGCTACTGCGTCGCGCCGGAGCACGTCCGGGACAAGGACGGCATCACCGCCGCGCTGACCGTCGCCGAGCTGGCCGCCGGTCTCAAGGCCGAGGGCCGTACGCTCCTCGACCGGCTGGACGAGCTCGCAGCCGAGTTCGGCGTGCACCACACCGAGCAGCTCTCGGTCCGGGTGGAGGACCTGCGGGTGATCGCGGACTCGATGGCCCGGATCCGGGCGGCCACCCCTACCGCGCTGCTCGGGCAGCCGGTGACCGAGGCGTCCGACCTGCTCCCGGACGCGGACGTGGTGATCCTGCGCACCGGCGCGGCCCGGGTGGTGATCCGGCCGTCCGGCACCGAGCCGAAGCTCAAGGCGTACCTGGAGGTGGTGGAGCCGGTGACCGGCGGCGACGTGCCCGCGGCCCGGCAGCGCGCGCGTGCCGCGGTGACCGAGCTGCGCAACGAGATCGCCGCCGCCCTGGGCCTCTGACCCCTGCTGCAAGGAAGGGCCCCTTGTTAACGCCTGGCGTTAACAAGGGGCCCTTCCTTTACCGGAGGCGTTAATAGGGGGCCCTTCCTTACCGCTTGCCGAGGGCGGCGTCGACGGCCTGGCCCAGCGCGGCGATGACCAGGCTGATCGACGGGCGTATCACGCTGTCGTCCAGGCTCACCGTGCCGGAGAACCCGGCGCCGGCGGCGATCTCCTCCAGGCGCCGGCCGGCGTCCTCGGCGGCCGAGCCGGTCAGTCCGAGCGCGGGTTCCATCCGCAGCACCGCGACCAGCGTGGCGAGCGCGGCGGTCCGCTCGTCCGGGAGCTGCCCGCTGGTCAGCGCGTCGGCCAGCCGCTGCCGGATGTCCGCCTCGACCGAGGCGTCGGCGACCGGGTAGCGGTGCACGTGGATGAAGCCCAGCTCGGTCTCGTCGACGTCGCGGACCACGCCCCGGCCGCAGAGGTCGGAGAGGATCCGGTCGCGCAGCCCGTGCCGCAGTCGCTGCACCCACGACGACGGCGTGTGCGGGGTGTCCGCGGCGATCTTGGCGAGTACGGCGTCCGCGATCGGCTCGCCGGTCGGGGCCGGGTCGACCACCGCCAGGTTCCCGTCCGCGTACGCGACCCGTCCGGCCAGGGCCAGCTCGACCAGCACCGCGGCGGCCATGCCCAGATCCAGGCTGATCCGCGGCATGGTGGCCTTGCCGGTTTCGTCGTCATACGCGAGGAGCAGCAGCTCCTCGGCGAGCGCAACACCAGTCATGGCCCGGAACGCTAGCGCCTCCCCGCACCCCCGCGCATCGACTCGCCGGGTAGGGCCGGTCCACGGTGCGGAGGGCGTCCCTCCGCACCGGACCGGTCTCAGAAGCGGGGCATGCCGCCGAACTGGCGGTCGCCGGCGTCACCCAGGCCGGGGACGATGAACTTCGAGTCGTTCAGGCCCTCGTCGATCGAGGCGGTGACCAGGCGCAGCGGCAGGCCGGAGCGCTCCAGCCGCTCGATGCCGACCGGCGCTGCGAGCACGCACAGCACGGTGATGTCGGTGCAGCCGCGGTCGGCGAGCAGCCGGCAGCAGTGCTCCAGCGAGCCGCCGGTGGCGAGCATCGGGTCGAGCACCAGCACCGGCAGGCCGGCGAGGTCGCGCGGCAGCGACTCCATGTACGCCCGGGGCTCGTACGTCTCCTCGTCGCGGGCCAGGCCGACGAAGCCCATCGACGACTCGGGCAGCAGGCCGAGCGCGGCGTCGGCCATGCCGAGACCGGCCCGCAGCACCGGCACCAGCAGCGGCGGGTTCGCCAGCCGGCTGCCCTCGGTGGCGGTGACCGGGGTCTGGATCGAGTACTTCTCGACCGGGAAGGAGCGCGCGGCCTCGTACACCAGCATGGTGGTGAGTTCGCGCAGCGCGGCCCGGAACGACGACGAGTCGGTCCGGGCGTCCCGCATGGCGGTCAGCCGCGTCTGGGCGAGCGGATGGTCAATGACGGTTACGTCCACGATCGCTCAACCTACCGTTTGGCGGCCGGGCGCAGGGCGGGTGCGGTACGACCAGCGACACCGCTCACGTATGACGCTCACGACCGGTCGTTCGTGAGCAAGATCACTCGACTCGCGGGTGCGTACTATTCGGGGCATGACGGCGACAACGACGTCGGCCCGGTCGGACCTCACCGAGCTGGGACGATCCGAGACCGCTCTGCGGACCTTCCTGCACGGCCTGCCCGGCGTGGACCAGGTCGGCGCGGAGCAGCGGGCGGCACAACTCGGCACCCGCTCCATCAAGACCACCGCCAAGGCCGAGGCGATCGACCTGGCGATCCGGATGGTCGACCTGACCACCCTGGAAGGGGCGGACACCCCGGGCAAGGTGCGGGCGCTGGCGGCGAAGGCACTGCGTCCCGACCCGGCGGACCCGAGCTGCCCGCACGTCGGCGCCGTCTGCGTCTACCCGTCGATGGTCCCGTACGTGGCGGAGGTGCTGCGCGGCAGCGGCGTGCACCTGGCCAGCGTGGCGACCGCGTTCCCGTCCGGTCAGGCGCCGCTGGAGATCAAGCTCGCCGACGTGCGCGCGGCGGTCGAGGCGGGCGCGGACGAGATCGACATGGTGATCAACCGGGGCGCGTTCCTGGCCGGGCGGTACGCCGAGGTCTACGACGAGATCGTGGCCACCAAGGAAGCCTGCGGGGACGCCCACCTCAAGGTCATCCTGGAGACCGGTGAGCTGGCCACGTACGACAACGTGCGGCGGGCGTCCTGGCTCGCCATGCTCGCGGGCGGCGACTTCATCAAGACCTCCACCGGCAAGGTCCCGGTCGCGGCCACCCTGCCGGTGACGCTGGTGATGCTGGAGGCGGTCCGCGACTTCCGCGCCGCCACCGGGCGTCAGGTCGGCGTCAAGCCGGCCGGTGGCATCAAGACCACCAAGGACGCGATCAAGTACCTGGTCATGGTCAACGAGACCGTCGGCGCCGACTGGCTGAGCCCGGACTGGTTCCGGTTCGGCGCGTCGAGCCTGCTCAACGACCTGCTCATGCAGCGCACCAAGCTGACGACCGGCGTCTACGCCGGCCCCGACTACTTCACCCTGGACTGAACGCGATGTTCGAATACGCACCCGCCCCCGAGTCCCGCTCGGTGGTGGACATCAAGCCCTCGTACGGGCTCTTCGTCGACGGCGCGTTCGTCGACCCGGCTTCCGGCGGCAGCTTCAAGTCGGTGAACCCGGCCTCCGAGGAGGTGCTGGCCGAGATCGCCGAGGCGGGCGCCGACGACGTGGACCGCGCGGTCCGCGCCGCCCGCAGCGCGTACGAGAAGGTCTGGGGTCCGATGCCGGGCCGGGACCGGGCCAAGTACCTGTTCCGGATCGCCCGGATCATCCAGGAGCGCTCGCGTGAGCTGGCGGTGCTGGAGTCGCTGGACAACGGCAAGCCGATCAAGGAGTCCCGCGACGTCGACCTGCCGCTGGTCGCCGCGCACTTCTTCTACTACGCGGGCTGGGCGGACAAGCTCCCGCACGCGGGCTTCGGCCCGGACCCGAAGCCGCTCGGCGTGGCGGCGCAGGTCATCCCGTGGAACTTCCCGCTGCTCATGCTGGCGTGGAAGATCGCCCCGGCGCTGGCCGCCGGCAACACCGTGGTGCTCAAGCCGGCCGAGACCACCCCGCTGACCGCGCTGCTGTTCGCCGAGATCTGCCAGCAGGCCGACCTGCCGGTCGGCGTGGTGAACATCGTCACCGGCGCCGGTGACACCGGCCGGGCGCTGGTCGAGCACCCGGGCGTGAACAAGGTCGCGTTCACCGGCTCCACCGAGGTCGGCCGCGCCATCGCCCGCTCGGTCGCGGGCACCCGCAAGAAGCTGACGCTGGAGCTGGGCGGCAAGGCCGCCAACATCGTCTTCGACGACGCCCCGATCGACCAGGCCGTCGAGGGCATCGTCAACGGCATCTTCTTCAACCAGGGGCACGTCTGCTGCGCCGGTTCCCGGCTGCTGGTGCAGGAGTCGGTGGCCGACCGGGTGCTGGAGTCGCTCAAGCGCCGGATGACCCAGCTCCGGGTCGGTGACCCGCTGGACAAGAACACCGACATCGGCGCGATCAACTCGGCCGCGCAGCTGGCCCGGATCCGGGAGCTGTCCGACGCCGGGTCCGCCGAGGGCGCCGAGCGCTGGTCGCCGCCGTGCGAGCTGCCCGAGCGCGGCTTCTGGTTCGCGCCGACCATCTTCACCGGCGTCACCCAGGCGCACCGGATCGCCCGCGAGGAGATCTTCGGCCCGGTGCTGTCCGTGCTCACGTTCCGCACCCCGGCGGAGGCCGTCGAGAAGGCCAACAACACGCCGTACGGGCTGTCGGCCGGGATCTGGACCGACAAGGGTTCCCGGATCCTGTGGCTGGCCGACCGGCTGCGCGCGGGCGTGGTGTGGGCGAACACGTTCAACAAGTTCGACCCGACGTCGCCGTTCGGCGGCTACAAGGAGTCGGGCTACGGTCGCGAGGGCGGCCGGCACGGGCTGGAGGGGTACCTCAATGTCTGAGCGGGTCGCGGTACGCAAGACGTACAAGCTCTTCATCGGCGGGAAGTTCCCGCGCAGCGAGTCGGGACGGTCGTATCTCGTGCAATCCGCGAACGTGTCTCTTGCCTCCCGGAAGGACGCGCGGGACGCGGTCGTGGCCGCCCGCGCCGCGGTGAAGGGCTGGGCCGGGGCGACCGCGTACAACAGGGGTCAGATCCTCTACCGGGTGGCCGAGATGCTGGAGGGCCGGCGCGAGCAGTTCGTCGCCCTGGGCGTCCCGGCCGACGAGGTGGACGCGACGATCGACCGCTGGGTCTGGTACGCGGGCTGGTCCGACAAGGTCGCCCAGGTGTACGGCGGCGCGAACCCGGTGGCCGGCCCGTACTTCAACCTGTCCGCGCCGGAGCCCACCGGCGTGGTGGCGGTGGTGGCCCCCGAGGAGCCCGCGCTGCTCGGCCTGGTGAGCGTGATCGCCCCGGCGATCGTCACCGGCAACACGGTGGTGGTGGCCGCCTCCCCGGCGGCGCCGCTGGCGGCGGTGACGCTGGCCGAGGTGCTCGCCACCTCCGATCTGCCCGGCGGGGTGGTCAACATCCTCACCGGCCGGCTGACCGAGACCGTGCCGACGCTCGCCGCGCACATGGACGTCAACGCGATCGACCTGACCGGCGTCACCGATGCCGACCTGGCGGCCGACCTGGAGATCAAGGCCGCGGAGAACCTCAAGCGGGTGCTCCGGCCGGCCCCGGCCGACCACGACTGGTACGCCGACCCCGGCATCACCCGGATGACCACGCTGCTGGAGACCAAGACGGTCTGGCACCCGAAGGGCGTCTGACCGGCGACAGTCCGGTCCCGGCCCGAAGTGGCGGCACACCCACCCGGGTTGCCGCCACTTCCCGTTCCCGCACTTCCCGCGGCTGTTGTCGATCGCACCCGCGCCGACCAAGATCGACACCAGCACGGCGAGGTGGCTGCATCGAGCCGCCTCGGACCACACCACCTCCCCGAGCTGGCGTTGATCTTCGGAGGGAGGACCGGGGACCGGGGCGGCGGAAGGGATCTACTACCGGGGGTAGGATTGACGGGTGACTCGGCTGGGGGACCTTGAGCGTGCGGTGATGGACGTGCTGTGGGACGCGGCACCCGCCTCGTCGGGCGGGGTGACCGTACGCGAGGTCGCCGACGCACTGGACGGCCGGGAACTCGCCTACACCACCGTGATGACAGTGCTCGACCGGCTCGCCGGCAAGGGCATGGTGCAGCGCGAGCGGGAGGGCCGCGCGTGGCGCTACCGTCCGGCCGCCACCCGCGAGGCGCACATCGCCCAGCTCATGCTCGAAGCCCTCGATCTCGGCGGCAGCCGGGACGCCGCACTCGTACGCTTCGCCCGCTCGGTGACCGGCACGGAGGCGGACGTGCTCCGCGCCGCGCTCGGCGCCGAGGCCGGGGCGACTGTCGAGGACGGACCGGCCGGCCGGGTCGAGAACCCCCGGCCCGGTCGGCCGGCGCTCGACGAGGCGACGGACCGGTAGGGCGGCTGCCGTGGCGTACGCCCTGCACTTCGCCGCGATCATCCTGGCCTGCTGGCTGACCGCGCAGGTCCTCGCCGCCGCGCGCTGGACGTGGCGGGCGCCCCGGGTGGCGATCCTCTGCTGGCAGGCGGTCGGGCTGGCGCTCGGCCTGTCCGCCATGGGGCTGCCGATGGCGCTGGGGCTCGACGCGTACGACCGGGCGACCGGCTACGCGCTGCTGGCCCTGGCCGACGACCTGGCCCACGGCACGCTGCCGGCCGGTGTGGGCGCGGTGCACCTCAGCCTGGTCGGCGTCGGTCTCGGCATCGGCGCGGTGCTGCTCACCACGACGGTACGCAGCCTGCACGGCGCGGTCCGCGCCCAGCGCCGGCACCGGGAGTTGCTGCACCTGGTGGCCCGGCGTGACCCGACGGTGCCCGGCGCGCTGGTGCTCGACCACCCGAGCGCGGCGGCGTACTGCCTGCCCGGTGTTCGTCCCCGGGTGGTGGTGAGCGCGGGCACGCTCGACCTGCTCGACCCGGCCGAGCTGGCGGCGGTGCTCACCCACGAGCGCGCGCACGCCCAGGAGCGGCACGACCTGGTGCTGCTGCCGTTCACCGCGCTGTGCCGGGCGCTGCCCTGGTTCCGGTGGGTGCGGGACGCGCACGCGCGGGTGGCGCTGCTGGTCGAGATGCGCGCCGACGACAAGGCCCGGGAGCTGCACGCGGACGCGCCGCTGGCCGGTGCGCTGCGCCGGTTCGCCGCCGCCGAGCACCGGGTCCAGCCGGCGGGCACGCTCGGACTCGGCGACCGCGACCTCGACGTACGCGTGCAGCGGCTGCTCGTCGCGGACCGCCCGCCGCGGGTGCTCGGCGCGATGGCGCTGGCGGTCGCGGGCACGCTCGTCTCCCTGCCGTTCGCCCTGTTCCTGAGCTGACGTCGCCCCCTACGGGACTTCTCCGGGTTCGCGCACCCCTATAGGTAGCAAGGCTACGTGTAGGTTGGCTACGACAAGAGAGCCAACCCATGGGAGGACGACAGTGGATCCGCTGCTCCTCGCCCGCCTCCAGTTCGCCACCACCACCTCGATCCACTTCCTGTTCGTGGCGGTCACGCTCGGCCTGGTCACGCTCCTGGTCGGGTTGCAGACGGCCGGCTACCTGACCGGCAAGCCGGTGTACGAGCGGCTGACCCGGTTCTGGGGCCAGCTCTACGTGATCAATTACGTGCTCGGCATCGCCACCGGCATCGTGATGGAGTTCCAGTTCGGCCTGAACTGGAGCGGGCTGTCGCGCTACGTCGGGAACGTGTTCGGCGCGCCGCTGGCCATCGAGACGCTGGTGGCGTTCTTCCTGGAGTCCACGTTCCTCGGTATGTGGATCTTCGGATGGCACCGGCTGCGGCGCGGCGTGCACCTGGCGCTGCTCTGGGGCGTCGCGATCACCGCGTACGCCTCGGCCTTCTGGATCATGGTGGCGAACGCCTGGCTGCAGAACCCGGTCGGGTACGAGGTCCGCGACGGCGTCGCCCACCTCACCGACTTCGGCGCGCTGCTCACCAACCCCACGTTCGGCATGGCGTTCGGCCACGTGATCTCGGCGAGCCTGGTCACCGGCGGCCTGCTGATGGCCGCGGTGAGCGCCTGGCACCTGCTGCGGCGTACCCCCGACTACGTGCTGTTCCGCACCTCGCTGCGGCTCGGCCTGGTCACCGCGGCCCTAGCGGTCAGCACGCTCCAGGGTTTCGGCTTCGCCCAGTTCGGGCCGGTGGGGCAGCTCCAGCCGACCAAGTTCGGCGGCGGGCCGGAGCGGGACGCGCTCGTCGCCGACTGGACCGCGCGGTTCGGCCCGGGCGACTGGGAACCGCCGGCGCTCTCCAACGTCGGCCTCGGCTTCATGATCCTGATCGGCTTCACGCTCGGCGCGCTCTGGCTCCTGCTGCCGCTGCTCTGGCGCGACTGGATCATCAGGTTGAAGGCGCCGCTCTGGCTGATCCTGCTCGGCCTGCCGCTGCCCTTCGTGGCGATGCTGCTCGGCTGGATCGCCCGCGAGGTCGGCCGCCAGCCCTGGGCCGCGTACGGGCTGCTGCCCACCGCGCAGGCCGTCTCGCCGGTCTCACCGGGGCTGATGCTCACCTCGCTGATCGGGTTCAGTCTGCTGCTCGGCGCGCTCGCGGTGACCAACTGGACGCTGATGGCCCGGCACGCGGCCCGTGGCGCGCAGAACCCCGCGCTCGGCCGCCCGCCCGCGCCCGACAGCGACGCCCACCACCAGCCCGTGTTCGTCTGAGGGAGCCCGCCGTGGAACTCGCCTGGTACGCCCTGCTCGGCCTCTTCTTCGCCACCTACCTCGTGCTCGGCGGCTACGACTACGGCGTCGGCCTGCTGCTGGCCCGGCGCGGCCCGGCACCGGGCAGCCGGGCCACGCTCACCGCGCTCGGGCCGTTCTTCCTCGGCAACGAGGTCTGGCTGGTGGCCGCCGTCGGCATCCTGTTCGGCGCGTTCCCCCGGCTGGAGGGCGAGCTGCTCTCCGGCTTCTACCCGGCGGTGCTCGCCGCGCTGGCCGGTGTGGTGCTGGTGACCGCCGGGGTGCAGTTGCGCAGCCGCCCGGCCTCGGCCGCCGCCCGCGCCCGCTGGGACCGGGTGGTGGTGGTCGGCTGCGTGCTGGCCGCGCTGGGCTGGGGCGCGGTGCTCGCCGGGCTGCTCCAGGGCGTGCCGCTGAGCGCCGACGGCCACGTGGTCGGTGTCGGCCACCTCGCCACCCCGTTCGCCGCCGCCGCCGGGCTGGCGCTGCTCGCGCTGGTGGCGGTGCACGGTGCGACGTTCCTCACGCTCCGGCTGCCCGCCGCCGAGGCCCCGGCCCTCGCCCGGCTGGCGAGCGGCCTGGTGCCCGCCGCACTCGTCGCGGTCGGCGCGGCCACCGTCCTGGGCGTGCTCTCCGATCGGGTACGCGCCGCGGTGGCGCGCCCGGCTGTGGCCGTACTCCTGCCGTTGGCGCTCGTGGCGGCGCTGCTGGCGGCCCGCGCGGCGCTGCGGCGGGGCCGGGCCC
>NZ_JBXUOV010000116.1:0-18529 GCF_057196585.1 Micromonospora sp. ATLC20 | reverse complement strand
GAACTGGCCCGCGCCGCGATGCGCGCCGCCGCCCGGCGGGGCCGCGCCCGCCGCACCCCGCCACCACGCCGACCTCACCCGTGACGCGATCCCTTGTGAATGAAGGAACCCCCATGCAGAACGACATTCCCGCCGACGACGGCGTCGAGCCCATCGCCATCGTCGGGCTCGCCGCCCGCCTCCCCGGCGCGGCCGACGTCGACGAGTTCTGGCGCAACCTGGTCGACGGCGTGGAGTCGACGACCGAGCTGACCCGCGAGGAGCAGCTCGCCCGCGGCGCCCAGCCGCAGGAGGTCGACGACCCGGGCTGGGTCAACCGTGCCCCGCTGGTGGACGGCTACGACGAGTTCGACGCCGGCCTGTTCGGGATGACCGCCCGCGAGGCCGAGATCACCGACCCGCAGCACCGGCTGTTCCTGGAGACCTGCTACACCGCGTTGCAGGACGCCGGCTACGACCCGGGCCGCTACGACGGCGCGGTCGGCGTGTACGCCGGCACCGGCGGCAACACGTACCTGCACCGCAACGTGTACCGCAACAAGCGGGTCGGCGGGAACCCGCACGGCGCGGTCTCGCTCGCCACCGGCAACTCGCCGAACTACGTGGCCACCAACGTGTCGTACCGGCTGGACCTGCGCGGCCCCAGCATGACGGTGCACACCGCCTGCTCCACCTCGCTCGTCGCGTTCCACCTGGCCTGCGAGGCGCTGCGCAACGGCGAGTGCGACATGGCCCTGGCCGGCGGTGTCAACATCGAGCTGCCGCACGTCGGCTACCTCGGCATGGACGGCTTCACCTCGCCCGACGGGCGGTGCCGGCCGTTCGACGCCGGAGCGAACGGCACGGTGTGGGGCAGCGGCGTCGGCGTGACGCTGCTCAAGCGGCTCTCCGACGCGATCGCCGACGGCGACACCATCCGCGCGGTAGTGCTCGGCAACGCCATCAACAACGACGGCGCCGGGAAGGTCGGCTTCACCGCCCCCAGCATCGACGGGCAGATGGAGGCCGTCGCCCAGGCCGTCGAGCTGGCCGGCGTCGACCCGCGCAGCATCAGCTACGTCGAGGCGCACGGCACCGGCACCGCGCTCGGCGACCCGATCGAGGTCGCCGCGCTGTCCGCCGTCTACACCAAGGACACCGACGAGCGCGGCTGGTGCGGCATCGGCTCGGTGAAGTCGAACATCGGCCACCTCAGCCAGCCCTCCGGCATCGTCAGCGTGATCAAGACGGTGCTGGCGATGGAACACGGGCTGATCCCGCCGACCATCAACTACGAGTCGCCGAACCCGGCCATCGACTTCGCCGACACCCCGTTCTACGTGGCGAACACGCTGACCAAGTGGGACGCCGACGGCGGACCGCGCCGCGCCGGCGTCAGCTCCTTCGGCATCGGTGGCACCAACGCGCACGTGGTGCTGGAGGAGGCCCCGGCCGCCGGCCGGCCCGAGCCGCCGGCCCGCCCGGCGCAGCTGCTCCAGGTGTCGGCGAAGACCCCGACCGCGCTGGACACCGCCGTGCGGCGGCTCGCCGACCACCTGGAGAGCGGCAGCGACGTGGCGCTCGCCGACGTGGCGCACACGCTGCGTGTCGGCCGCCAGGTGTACGCCCACCGCGCCGCCGTCGTCGCCGGTGACCCGGCGTCCGCCGCCGCCGCGCTGCGCGAGCGGCGCAAGGGCCACCGGGGTGCCGCCGAGGGCGCCGCACCCCGGGTGGCGTTCCTGTTCAGCGGTCAGGGCTCGCAGTACGCCGGGATGGGCGCCGAGCTGTACGCGCAGGACACCGCGTACGCCGCCGCCGTCGACGAGTGCGCCGAGCTGCTCCGCCCCGAGCTGGGCCTGGACATCCGCGACCTGATCCTGGGCCGCGACCCGGAGGCGGCGGACAAGCTCACGCAGACCCGCTACACCCAGCCCGCCCTGTTCACCGTCGAGTACGCCCTCGCCGCCGCCTGGCGGGCCGCCGGGGTCACCCCGGCCGCGATGATCGGCCACTCCATCGGCGAGTACGTGGCCGCGACGGTCGCCGGGGTGCTCGACCTCGCCGACGCGCTGCGCGTGGTGGCCGCCCGGGGCCGGCTCATGCACTCCCTGCCCGCCGGTTCGATGCTGGCGGTCACGCTCGACGAGTCGGAGGTGACCGGCAAGCTGCCCGAGGGCCTGTCGGTGGCCACCGTCAACGGCCCCGGCACCTGCGTGGTCGCCGGTGAGACGGCGCTCGTGGAGGAGTTCGCGGCGAGCCTCGGCGGCAAGAACAAGTCGAAGGTGCTGCGCACCTCGCACGCGTTCCACTCGCCGATGATGGACCCGATCCTGGACGAGTTCACCGCGCTGATGGCCACCGTGCCGCTGCGCGCCCCGGCGGTGCCGTTCGTCTCCAACGTGACCGGCACCTGGATCACCGAGGCGCAGGCCACCGACCCGGCGTACTGGGCCGCGCACCTGCGCCGCCCGGTCCGCTTCGGCGCGTGCGTGGCGACGCTGCTCGCCGAGGGCACCTGGGCGCTCGTCGAGTGCGGCCCCGGCCGGCAGCTGGCCAACCTGGCCCGGATGCAGGTCGCCAAGGCCGGTGAGGCGCAGCGCGCGCTGACCCCGCTGGGTAGCCTGCCCGGCCCGGGCGAGCAGACCGGTGACCTGGCCGCGCTGCTCGGCACGGCCGGCGCGCTCTGGTGCGCCGGGGTGCCGGTGAGCGTCCCGGCCGACCCGCACGCGCGGCGGGTGCCGCTGCCCACGTACCCGTTCGAGCGGCGCCGCTACTGGATCGACCCGGACCCGGAGCAGGAGCTGGCGGCGGCGCCCGTCGAGACCGGCCCGCGCCCGCTGCCGGAGTGGTTCGCGGTACCGGTGTGGCGGCAGGCCGCGCCGGCCCGCACGGCCGAGCCGCTGGGCCGCTGCCTGGTGCTGGCCGACGGTCCGCGCGGCGACGCGCTCGTGGCCGCGTTGCGCGCCGCCGGCGACGACCCGGTCGAGGTACGCGCCGGCGAGGCGTTCACCGCCACCGCCAACGGCTTCCGGCTGCGCCCCGGCGTACGCGCCGACGCCGAGGAACTGGTCGCCGCGCTCGGCGCCGACCTGCCCCGGCGGATCGTGCACGCGTTCGCGCTCGACGGTGACCCGGCCGGCACCGACGCGGCGGCCGCCTGGGCGGCGCAGGAGCGCGGCTTCTTCGGCGCGCTGCACCTGGTGCAGGCCCTGGCCGGCGCGGGTGTGACGGCCGACGAGGCGGGCGTCCGCCTGGACCTGGTCACCGCCGGCATCGGCGACGTCCGCGGCGACGACCTGACCCGCCCGGAGCACGCCACGCTGGCCGGCCTGGCCCGGGTGCTCCCGGCCGAGCTGCCCGGCCTGACCGTGCGGCTGCTCGACACCGACCCGGCCGCGCGCGGCGTGGCCGCTCTGGTGGCCGAGCTGCGCAGCCCCGTCGACGCCGAGCACCCGGAGGTGGCGCTGCGCGGCGACCGCCGCTGGCTGGCCGGCTACGAGCAGGTCACAGTGGCCGCCGAGGACGAGCCGGGCGTGCTGCGCGAGGAGGGCCGCTACCTGATCACCGGCGGTCTCGGCGGCATCGGCGTCACCCTCGCCGAGGACTTCGCCCGCCGGGCCCGTGCCAAGCTGGTGCTGCTGGCCCGCTCCGGGCTGCCCGAGCGGAACGAGTGGGACGCGCACCTGGCGGTGCACGGCGGCGCCGACCGGGCCGGGCGGGCCATCGCGGCGATCCGCCGGATGGAGGCCGCCGGCGCCGAGGTGCTGGTGCTCGCCGCCGACGTCACCGACGCGGACGACCTGCGCCGGGTCCGCGACGAGGCGGAGCGCCGGTTCGGCGGGCTGGACGGCATCGTGCACGCCGCCGGTCTGCCCGGCGGCGGCATGGCCGAGGTGAAGGACCGCGACGAGGCGCGGCGCGTGCTGGCCCCGAAGCTGGCCGGCACCCTGGCGCTGGCCCGGGTCTTCGGTGACCTGCCGCTGGACTTCGTCGTGCTCTGCTCCTCGATCACCGCGGTGATCGGCGGGTTCGGCCAGGTCGACTACTGCGCCGCGAACAACTTCCTGGACGCGTTCGCGCGCTCCGGCACCGGGTTCCGCGCGCCTGTGGTGTCGCAGAACTGGGGCGGCTGGGCGGAGGTCGGCATGGCGGTGGAGACCGCCGCGCCGGCCGCGTTCCGGGCCGCCGGGCGGGACACCGTGACCACGGCGGTCGCCCACCCGGTGCTCACCACGATGGTGGCCGGCCCGGACGGGACGGTGCTGCACGGCCTGGTCTCGGCGGACACCCACTGGCTGCTCGACGAGCACCGGATCGGCGGGGTGCCGGTGGTGCCGGGCACCGCCCACCTGGAGTCGGTGCGCGCCGCGGTGGTCGCCGCGCTGCCCGCGCCGGGGCCCGACGCCGCGGTGGAGCTGCGGGACGTGGTGTTCCTGGAGCCGTTCTCGGTGCCGGACGGCACCGTGGCCCAGTACCGGGTCGAGCTGACCCCGGCCGAGGACGGCACCGACTTCACCGTCGCCAGCCTCGCCGCCGGCCAGGCGCGCACCCACGTCCGCGGCACCGCCGGGTGGACCACCGACGCGGCCCCGCCGGCCGCCGTGCCCGCCGTGGCCGGGCGGCGGGTCGACGACGACGCCTCGTTCGGCCGGGGACGCACCAGCATGCTCACGTTCGGGCCGCGCTGGGCGGCACTGGCCGAGCACCACCTCGCCGACGGCGAGGAGCTGGCCCGGGTGCAGGCACCCGCCGCCGCGGTCGGTGACCTGCCCTCCTGGGGCATGCACCCGGCGCTGCTGGACGTGGCCACCGCGTTCGGCCGGGGCCAGGGCTCCGGCACCTACCTGCCGCTGTCGTACGGCCGGATCGTGGTGCGCGGCGCGCTGCCGGCGACGTTCCACAGTCACCTGCGGCACCGGCCCGCCGCCACCGACGAGGTGGTCGCCGCCGACCTGTCGCTGCGCGACCCCGACGGACGGGAGCTGGTCTCGATCAGTGACTTCGTGCTGCGCCGGGTCGACCAGGACGCGGTCACCGGCAACCTGGGCGAGGCCCCGGCGGCGGACGCGGACGCCGCGGCGCCGGTCACCGAGGACATCCGGCCGGTCGACGGCGCGGAGGCGTTCCGCCGCAGCCTCGCCGCCGGTCTCGGCGCGCAGGTGGTGATCACCACCCGCACCGTCGCCGACATCCGGCGCCGCGCGGCCCGGGTCACCACCGACAGCCTCGCCGAGGAGACCGACGCGCCGGCCGGCTCGGCCGGGGTCACCGGCGGCGGCTCGGCGGCGCCCGGCACCGAGCTGGAGAAGACGATCGCCCAGGTGTGGCGCGACGGCCTCGGCGTCACCGACGTCGGCGTGGACGACGACTTCTTCGCCCTCGGCGGCAATTCGCTGGTGGCCGTGCAGCTCATCGCCGCCATGCGCAAGGCGACAGGCGTACGGCTGCCGATGCGCAGCCTCTTCGAGACCCCCACGGTGGCCGGCCTGGCCGCCCGGATCGAGGAGCTGCGCGCCGAGGCGCCCGCCGACGCACCGGCCGCTCCGGCGGCGATCCCGGCCATCCCGCGGCTGCCCCGCGGCTGACACCCCGACGCAGAACCAGGAGACACCGCACCATGAGCGAGACAACCACGACGCTGCCGGTGGTCGTCGAGAGCGACGGCCGGGCGCTGACCGACCTGATCGCGGCCCGGCGCGCCGAGCTGCGGGACACCCTCGTCACCAGCGGCGGGCTGCTGTTCCGCGGCTTCGACGTGGGCGGCGTGGACGGCTTCGACCAGGCCGTCCGCGCACTCGCCGGCGAGCCGCTGACCTACACCGAGCGCTCCTCGCCCCGGCACTCCATCAAGGGCCGGGTCTACACCTCGACCGACTACCCGCCGGACGAGGAGATCTTCCTGCACAACGAGAACTCGTACCAGGCGCGCTGGCCGCTGACGCTGTTCTTCTACTGCGTCACGCCGCCGGACAGCCAGGGCGCCACGCCGCTGGCCGACGTGCGCCGGGTGTTCGAGCTGATCGACCCGGCGGTCCGCGAGGAGTTCATCCGCCGCCGGTGGATGCTGGTGCGCAACTTCCACGGCGACTTCGGCACCCGCTGGCAGGAGGTGTTCAACACCGAGAGCCGCGCCGAGGTCGAGGCGTACGCGGCGGACAACGGCATCACCGTGGAGTGGGTCGGCAAGGACGGCCTGCGTACCCGCGCGGTCCGCGACGTGGTGCACCACCGGCCCGGGTCGGACACCCCGCGCTGGTTCAACCACGCCACCTTCTTCCACCTCAGCACCCTGCCCAAGGACTACCAGGAGGGGCTGCTGGCCATGTTCGGCGCCGACGGGCTGCCGTCGAACACCTACTACGGCGACGGCGGCGAAATCCCCGCCGACGTCATGGACCACCTGCGCGCCGCCTACCGGGCCGCCACCGTCCGCTTCGACTACCAGCGCCACGACGTGCTGGTGGTGGACAACATGACCGCCGCGCACGGCCGGGAACCCTTCACCGGTCCCCGCAAGATCGCCGTCGCGATGGCCGAGCCGTACACCCCCGAGACCGCAGGAGCGAACTGACATGGCCGAACCCCGATTCCTGGTCGTGCGCAACGACGAGGAGCAGTACTCGATCTGGTCGGCCGACCGGGACCTGCCCGCCGGCTGGCACGACACCGGCTTCGCCGGCACGCGCGAGGAGTGCCTGGCCCACGTCGACGAGGTGTGGACCGACATGCGTCCCCGCTCCGTGCGCGAGGCCCTCTCATGAGCACGAGCCAGGAGTGGACCTTCCCGGCCTCGTACGCCCAGGAGCGGGTGTGGATGGCCAACCAGCTCGACGCCGGGTCGCCGGTGTTCAACGTGTCCTTCCCGTGGCTGTTCCCGGCCGGCGTGGACGCCGACACGGCCGGTGACGTGGTCAACCGGGTGATCGCCCGGCACGAGGCGCTGCGTACCCACCTGCGGACCGACGACGGCGCGCTGGTGCAGGTCGTGCGCGCCCACGAGCCGGCGTCGCTGCCCGTCACCGACATCACCCACCTGCCGGCCGGTGAGCAGCGGGCCGAGTTCGAGCGCATCCGCGGCGAGATGGCCCGCACGCCGATCCCGCTGGACGCGGCGCCGCTGTGGCGGGCCCGGCTGATCCGCATGGAGGAGGGGCTGGCGCTGGCGTTCGTGGTGCACCACGCCGTCTTCGACAGCCACTCGGCGGTGCTGTTCCACGCCGAGCTGGTCGCGTTCTGCGAGGCCGCGCGCACCGGCGCCGAGCCCGCCGTGCCCGAGCTGCCCATCCAGTACGCCGACTTCGCGGTCTGGCAGCGTCAGCAGCTCACCGGTGCGGAGCTGGACCGGCAGCTCGCGTTCTGGACCGGTCACCTGGCCGGCGCGCCGCCGGTCACCGGGCTGCCGCTGGACCGGCCCCGCCCGGCCCAGCTCGGCTTCGCCGGTGACGAGGTGCGCTTCACGCTGCCCGACGGGCTGCTGGACCGCGTCGGCGCGCTGGCCACCGGCGCGCAGGCCACGCCGTACATGGTGCTGCTGGCCGGTTTCGCGGCGCTGCTGTCGCGGATCTCCGGCGACGCCGACGTGGTGGTCGGCGTCTCCACCGCGGGCCGGGACAATCCGGAGCTGACGCCGCTGATCGGCATGTTCGTCAACCCGGTGGCGCTGCGCTGCGACGTCTCCGGTGACCCGACGTTCGCGGCGCTGCTCGGCCGGGTCCGCAACGGCCTGATCGACGCGATGGAGCACGGGCAGACGCCGTTCCAGAAGATCGTCGAGGCGGTCGACCCGCAGCGTGACCCGTCGGTGCAGCCGATCTTCCAGACCGCGCTGAACTGGATCCCGGACTCCGGCCTCGACCCGGTGGAGCTGGGCACCACGAAGGACGACCTGGCCTTCGACATCACCACCGGCGACTGCCGCCTGGTCTACCGCACCGAGTTGTTCGACCGGGCCACGGCCGAGACGGTGGTCCGCCGCTACGTACGGCTGCTCGCCGCCGCGGTCGCCGAGCCGGAGCGTACGGTCGGCGCGCTGCCGCTGCTCACCGACACCGAGCGGGATCGGGTGCTCGGCACCTGGAACGACACCGTCCACGACGTGCCGGTGACCACTGTGGTCGACGAGGTGCAGCGGCAGGCCGCCGCCACCCCGGACGCGGCGGCGCTGGTCTGCGACGGCGTGACGCTCGGCTACGGCGAGCTGAACACCGCCGCGAACCGGCTGGCCCGGCTGCTGGTGGCGCGCGGCGCCGGCCCGGAGACCCGGGTCGCGCTGGCGCTGCCCCGCTCCTGCGACCTGGTCGTGGCGATGCTGGCGGTGCTCAAGGCCGGTGCCGCGTACGTGCCGGTGGACACCGCGTACCCGGCCGGCCGGATCGCCTACCTCCTGGCCGACGCCGCGCCCGCGCTGGTGGTGACCGCGCCGGACACCGCCGCCCTGGTGCCCGATGACGCGCTGGTGCTCGACGGCGAGGTCGGCTCGGACCAGTCCGGCGACGACCTCACCGACGCCGACCGGGTCGCGCCGCTGCGCCCGGAGCACCCGGCGTACGTGCTCTACACCTCCGGCTCCACCGGCCGCCCGAAGGGCGTGGTGGTCGAGCACCGGGCGGTGACCGCGTACCTGGCCTGGGCCCGCGCCACCTACCCGGGGCTGGCCGGGGTGGCGCTGCTGCACTCGCCGGTGTCGTTCGACCTGACCGTGACCGGCCTGCTCGGCACGCTCACCGCCGGCGGCACGGTACGGCTCGCCGCGATCGACGAGCCCGCCGCCCGCGCCGGTGGCCGGCCCGCGTTCCTCAAGGTCACGCCGAGCCACCTGCCGCTGCTCGACGGCGAGCTGTCGCCGACGGCCGACCTGGTGATCGGCGGCGAGGCGCTGACCGGTGAGCAGCTCGCCGCCTGGCGGGCCGCGCACCCCGACGTGGCAGTCATCAACGAGTACGGCCCGACGGAGGCCACTGTGGGCTGCGTCGCGGCCCGGATCGCCCCCGGTGAGCCGGTCCCGGCCGGCCCGGTGCCGATCGGCACGCCCACCTGGAACACCCGGGCGCTGCTGCTCGACGCCGCCCTGCGGCCGGTGCCGCCGGGCGTGGTGGGGGAGCTGTACGTCACCGGCACCCAGCTCGCGCGCGGCTACCACGACCGGCCCGCCCTGACCGCCGAGCGCTTTCTGCCCTGCCCGTACGGCCCGCCCGGCGCGCGGATGTACGCGACCGGCGACCTGGCCCGCTGGCGTGCCGACGGCACGCTGGACTACCTGGGCCGCCGCGACGACCAGGTCAAGGTGCGCGGCATGCGGATCGAGCTGGGCGAGGTGGAGGCCGCGCTGCTGGCCCACCCGGACGTGCGCGCCGCCGCCGCGGCGGTCCGCACCGACGGCGGCGAGCCGACGCTCGTCGGCTACCTGGTGGGCCCGGCCCACGAGGACTCGGTCCGCGCCGAACTGGCCCGTGAGCTGCCCGCGCACCTGGTGCCGGCCGCCCTGGTCCGGCTGGACGCGCTGCCGCTGACGCCGAACGGCAAGCTGGACCGTGCCGCGCTGCCCGCCCCGGCGGCGGCCGAACCGGCCGAGGACAGCTACGTCGCGCCCCGCACCGAGGCCGAGGCCCTGGTCGCCGAGGTGTACGCCGAGATCCTCCAGGTGGAGAAGGTCGGCGCCCACGACGACTTCTTCGCCCTCGGCGGCAACTCGCTGCGCGGCATGCGGGCGATGGCCCGGATCCGCGCCGAGGTGGACGTCGACCTGCCCATGCGGGCGCTGTTCAGCAGCCCCGTGGTGGCGGACCTGGCCGCCCAGATCGAACAGCGGATCGCCGCCGAACTCGACGGGCTCTCCGACACCGAGGTCGCCGCGCTGCTCGCGGCGGAAGAGGGAACCAACTGATGACGGACCTGAAGGATCCGGCCCGCGAGGCGGCCCGGCAGGCGCTGATCGCCCGACGGCTGCGCGCCCGCCAGACCGCCCCCGCGGCCCGGATCACCCCCCGCCCGTCCGGCGCCGAGGTGCCGCTGTCCTACGCCCAGGAGCGGGTCTGGTTCATGGACCAGCTCGCCCCGGGCGAGGCGGCGTACCACATCGCGGTGCCGCTGCGGGTTCGCGGACCACTCGATGTGGACGCGCTGCGCGCCGCCCTGACCGGGCTCGCGGACCGGCACGAGTCGCAGCGCACCCGCTTCCCGGCCGATGCCGACGGCCGCCCCACTGTGGTCGTCGCGGACACCGCCGACGTGCCGCTGACGGTGGTGGAGGCGCCAGACGAGGCCGCCGCGCAGGCGCTCGTCGACGCGGCGGCGGCCGAGCCGTTCGACCTGGCGAACGGGCCGCTGCTGCGGGCCCTGCTGATCCGGCTCACCGCCGACGACCACGTGCTGTTCCTCGCCCAGCACCACATCGTCGGCGACGGCTGGTCGGTGGACGTGCTGCTGCGCGACCTGATCACGCTCTACCGGGGCGGCGAGCCGCCCGCCCTGCCGATCCAGTACGGCGACTTCGCCGTCTGGGAGGCCCAGGAGCTGGACGGCCCGCAGGCGCGGGCGCACGTCGACTACTGGAAGCAGCGGCTGGCCGGCATCACCCCGCTGGAACTGCCGCTGGACCGGCCGCGCCCGGCCACCCAGACCTACCGGGGCGACTTCGTCGAGTTCCAGCTCGACCCGGCCGCCACGGAGGCGCTCAACACGCTCACCCGCGACAGCGGCGGCACGCTGTTCATGACGCTGCTCGCCGCGTACCAGGTGCTGCTGGCCCGGCACGCCGGCCAGGACGACTTCGCCATCGGCGCGTCGGTGGCCGGCCGGTCCGCGCCGGAGCTGGAGAACGTCGTCGGCATGTTCATCAACATGCTGCCGCTGCGCGCCGACCTGGCCGGCGACCCGACGTTCGCCGAGCTGCTGGAACGCACCCGCCGTACGGTGCTCGACGGTTTCGAGCACGCCGAGGTGCCGTTCGCCAAGGTGGTCCACGAGCTGGGCCTGCCGCGCGACGTCAGCCGCTCCCCGGTGTTCCAGACCATGTTCGTGCTGCAGAACTACGAGATGGGCCGCTTCCGCGGCGTGTCCCGCACCGACGAGGTCACGTTCTCCTGGACCCCGATGGAGTTGCAGGCCACCCGGTTCGACTTCGAGCTGCACGCGGTGGAGACCGTCGACGGTCTCTGGGGCAAGCTGGTCTTCAACACCGACCTGTTCGACCGGGTGAGTGTCGAGCGGATGGCGCAGCGCTGGACCACCTTGCTGGACGCGGTCGTCGCCGCGCCGGACACTCCGGTGTCCCGGCTGCCGCTGCTGCCCGCCGCCGAGCGGGACCTGCTGGCCGCCTGGAACGACACCACCGCCGACTTCCCGCGCGCCGAGACGCTGCACGGCCCGATCGAGGAGCGCGCCGCGGCCACCCCGGACGCGGTGGCGGTCACCATCGACGGGCACAGCCGCACGTACGCCGAGCTGAACGCGCAGGCCAACCGCGTCGCGCACCGGCTGCGCGCGGCGGGCGTCGGCCCGGAGACCCTGGTCGGGGTGTGCGCGGAACGGTCGGTGGAACTGGTCGCCGGCCTGCTCGGCGTGCTGAAGGCGGGCGGCGCGTACCTGCCGCTGGACCCGGAGTACCCGGCCGACCGGCTCGCGTTCATGGTCGGCGACGCGGACGCGCCGGTGGTGCTGGTCCAGTCGCACCTGCGCGACGTGCTGCCCGACACCGGCGCCACGGTGCTCGAACTGGACGACGCCACGGTCTGGGCCGGTCAGCCCGAGACCGACCCCACGCCGGCCGCCGGGCCGGAGAACCTGGCGTACGTCATCTACACCTCCGGCTCCACCGGCCGCCCGAAGGGCGTGCCGAACACGCACCGGGGCATCGTCAACCGGCTCGACTGGATGCAGAAGACGTACGGCCTCGGCGCCGACGACGCGGTGCTCCAGAAGACCCCGGCGAGCTTCGACGTGTCGGTGTGGGAGTTCTTCTGGCCGCTGCGCACCGGCGCCCGCCTGGTGCTGGCGAAGCCCGGCGGTCACAAGGACGCCGGCTACCTGCGCGACCTGCTGGTGTCCGAGCGGATCACCACCGCCCACTTCGTCCCGTCGATGCTGACCGTCTTCCTCGCCGAGGACGGCGTGGAGGCGGCCACCGCGCTGCGCCGGGTGATCTGCTCCGGTGAGGAGCTGCCGCTGGCCTCGGCGGCCGACTTCACCGCCCGGCTGCCCTGGTGCGGCCTGCACAACCTGTACGGCCCGACCGAGGCGGCCATCGACGTGACCGCCTGGGCGTGCGAGCCGGACCGGCTCGCCGAGGTGACCAGCGTGCCGATCGGCGCGCCGATCGCCAACCTGCGGCTGCACGTGCTCGACCCGTCCGGCGCGCAGTGCCCGGTCGGGGTGGCCGGCGAACTGCACATCGGCGGTGTCGGGCTGGCCCGCGGCTACCACCGCCGGCCGGCGCTGACCGCGGAGAAGTTCGTCCCCGACCCGTTCTCCGGCGAGCCGGGCGCCCGCCTCTACCGCACCGGTGACCTGGCCCGCTGGGTCGTCGGCCCGGACGGCGCCGGGGTGATCGAGTTCCTGGGCCGCATCGACCACCAGGTCAAGCTGCGTGGTCTGCGCATCGAGCTGGGCGAGATCGAGAGCGCGCTGCGCGACCAGCCGGGCGTCACCGAGGCCACGGTGATCGTCCGCGAGGACAGCCCGGGCGACAAGCGGCTCACCGCGTACCTGGTGGGGGAGGCCGAGCACGCCGCGCTGAAGGCGGCGCTGAAGGACACGCTGCCCGAATACATGGTGCCGGCCGCGTTCGTCACGCTCGACGCGCTGCCGCTGACCCCGAACGGCAAGCTGGACCGCAAGGCGCTGCCCGCGCCGGTGGTCACCCGCGAGGCGTCGGTGGCGCTCGTCGAGCCGCGCGACGACACCGAGCGGGCGCTGGCCGCGATCTGGTCCGAGGTGCTCGGCGTGGACACGCTCGGCATCGACGACGACTTCTTCGACCTGGGCGGGCACTCGATGCTCGCCACCCAGGTGGTCGCCAAGATCCGCAAGGCGGAGCTGGGCGGCCGGGCGGTCGGCGTGATGGACCTGTTCCAGCAGCGCACCATCCGGGATCTCGCCGCGTTCATCTCCGGTGACGCCGCGCAGGAGGGGCCGCGCCGGCTGCTGTACGAGCTGACCAAGCCGATCCCGGCGGGCAAGCGGGTGCTGACGTACGTCTGCGTTCCGTACGGCGGCGGCAGCGCCATCGTCTACCAGCCGCTTGCCGACGCGCTGCCGGCCGGGTACGGGCTGTGGTCGCTGGCGATCCCCGGCCACGACGTGGGTCTCAGCGAGGACGCGCTGCCGTTCGACGAGCTGACCAGCCGGGTCGCCGACGAGATCCTGGAGCGGGTCGAGGGGCCGATCGCCCTGTACGGCCACTGCGGCGTGGGCAGCGCCATCCTCGCCGACGTGGCCCGCAAGGTCGAGGCGGCCGGCCGGGACCTGGAGGCCGTCTACATCGGCGCCATGTTCCCGTTCGCCCGTCCGAAGGGCGTGATCGCGGCGCTCCGCGACCGCCTCGAGCGGCTCAGCAGCAACAGGCACTCGGCGAGCTGGCTCAAGTCGATGGGTGTGGACACCGACGAGCTGGACCCGGAGCAGGCCGACCGGATCATCAGCAACATGCGGGCCGACTCCCGCGCCTCGGAGGAGTACTTCACCCGGCTGCTGGACCAGCAGGCGGAGAAGCTCCGGACGCCGATCATCTCGGTGGTCGGCTCCGAGGATCCGGTGACCGACTACTACCGCGAGCGGTACGCCGAGTGGCAGTTCCTCAGCGACACGCTCGGCCTCGTGGTCCTCGACCAGGCCGGGCACTTCTTCCTCAAGTACCGTGCCGAGGAATTGGCCGAGATCGTCACGCAGGTGCACCCGGCGGTGGTCGCCGGTGACGTCAGCGCGCTGACGCCGGAGGCCCGGGGCGAGGACGCCGGCTGGGTGGTGGCCGACACGCTGCGGGTGGGGGAGGACCGTAAGCCCACCAAGACGGTCAAGCCGAGCATGGGCCGGTTCATGGCCATCACGACCGGTCAGCTCATCTCCAGCACCGGTTCCGCGCTGACCGCGTTCGCGCTGCCGATCTGGCTGTTCAACCGCACCGGCTCGGTGGCGAACCTCGGTCTGCTCTGGGCGCTCGCGCTGATCTGCGGCGTGCTCATGCTGCCGGTGGCGGGCGCCCTGGTCGACCGGGTCAGCCGGCGGCGGATCATGATGACCGCGAGCTGCTTCGCCGGCTCCGTCCAGCTCGTGCTGGCGGCCCTGTTGTGGACCGACAACCTGGTGCTCTGGCACATCTACATGCTGGTGGCGCTCAGTTCGGTGGCCGGTTCGTTCCAGCGGATCGCGTTCCAGTCGGCGGTGCCGCAGCTGGTGCCCAAGCGCTACCTGGGTCACGCCATGGGCATCACCCAGCTCTCCACCGGTGTGGCCACGCTGCTCATGCCGGCGTTCGCGGCCGGCCTGCTCGCCACCATCGAGCTGAAGGGCATCCTGCTGGTCGACGTGGCCAGCTACGTGTTCGCGGTGCTCACCCTCGCCGTGGTCCGTTTCCCGGACGCGCTGGGCTGGCGGCCCCGGGAACGACTGCTGGTGGCCATCGCCAACGGCATGCGCTACTCGTGGCGGCACCGCGGGTTCCGGCTGATGCTCGGCTACTTCGCGTTGGGCAACATCTTCCTGGCGCCCGCACTGGTGCTCATCACGCCGCTGGTGCTGTCGTTCGGCAGCCCGACCCAGGTGGCGCAGGTGGCGCTGGCCGAGGCGGTCGGCGCGGTGCTCGGCGGCGTGCTCATGTCGCTGTGGGGCGGTCCGCGCAAGCGCCGCATGATCGGCGTGCTGATCGGCAACCTGGGCACCGCGATCGGCTGCGTGCTGATCGGCCTGGACGCGTCGGTGGCGATGATCTGCGTCGGCTTCTGCTGGCTGGCCATGTCGATGACCACCGCGCAGTCGATCTACGCGACGATCGTCCAGGTGAAGGTGCCGCAGCGCTTCCACGGCCGGGTGTTCAGCCTCAACCAGACCATCTCCTGGTCGACGCTGCCGATCGGGTTCGCGCTGCTCGCGCCGGGCGCCACCGCGCTGTTCGAGCCGATGCTCGCACCCGGTGGGGCGCTCGCCGGCTCGGTGGGCGCGGTGATCGGCACCGGCCCGGGCCGGGGCATCGGTTTCGCGTACATCTGCTTCGGCGCGGCGCTGATCCTCATCACGCTCGGCGGTTTCGCGATCCGGCTGCTGCGCCGGTTCGACCTGGAGGTGGAGGACTCCCTGCCGGACGACCTCATCGGTGCCCAGGAACGGGAGAAGCGCCTGGCCGCCAAGGCCGAGAAGAAGGAACTCGTCTCGGTCTGACCGTGTCGATCACGGAGTTCGCGTCGGTTCCGGGCACCCGGCCGACGCGAACTCCGTGGTCACCGGGCGGGGGCCCGGTCGGCCATCCCGTGCGAACGCCGGGGCTGCACGATGAGCAGCGCCACCAGCAGATGGGCAACTGCTACCGGCATTGCCGCCTTCGCACCGGCCACGCCGAACGCGAGCAGCGGGAACGGCACGGCGCGGAGCAGGACCGCGGCCAGCCGGAACCAGTACCACCGGGCGTCGGCCAGCAGGCGCAGCAGTCCCAGGCTGCCGGCGGCCAGGGCGCTCACGATCAGCCCGCCCCGGCTGAAGATCACGGACGACACCTCGGTGAGGGCCCGGCCGGAGACCTCGACGAGTCCGCCGGCCGGGGTCAGCTGCCACAGCACCGGGACCGCGATGGCGATGCCGAGGTAGAGCAGCAGGTGGATGCTCAACCAGGGCAGGGCGGGCAGGGCCGCGACAGCCTGGATCGGGTGCCGGCGAGGCACATCGACGTTCACGGCGGGAGCGTATCGGGAGCTCGCCAGCGTGCGACTAGCCTCGACGCCATGATCGACGAGTTCACCGACGCGCTGCTGCGGGAGATGGGGCGCCTCGATCCGTGCGCGGCCGTGGTCGAGGCCGGTGAGCCGGACGTCGACGGCCTCACCGACTACAGCCCGGACGGTCACCAGGCCCGCGCCGACCTCGCCGCCCGCGCCCTGCGCCGGATCGAGACGCTGCCCGCGACCCCGCTGCACGCCCACCTCGCCGAACGGCTGCGCGCCCGGATCGCCTTCCACGACGCCGGGGAGGACCTGCGGGAACTGCACGTCGCGGCCACCGGCCCGCTCCAGCTCATCCGCCAGTGCGTCGAATCAGCGGTGCCGGGCCGCGACGCCGGGCGCGCGGCCTCCGAGGACGGCTGGGCCCGCGTCGGCGCGCGCCAGGCCGCCATTCCGGCCGCACTCGACGGGTACGCCCGGAGCCTGTTGCTCGCCGCCGCGCGCGGTCACCTGCCGGCCCGGCGTCAGGTGGACCTGGTGACGCGGCGCTGCCGCACCTGGCTCGACGACGACCTCGCCCTGGTGCAGCGGTACGGCGACGGCCCGCAGCGCGCCTCGTTGCAGGCGGCGGCGCAGGGCGCGCGGGAGGCGTACCGGCGGTTCGCCGCGACGCTCACCGCGGACCTCGCGCCGCTCGCGCACGACGACGAGGCGTTCGGCCCACAGCGGTACGCCCTCTGGGTGCGGGCCTTCCTCGGCGCGGAACCGGACCTGCGCGACCTGTACGCGTGGGGCTGGGACGAGTTCACCGCGATCGAGGCGGAACTGGTCGCCGAGGCGAAGGCCCTGGGCGGCACCGTGCCCGAGGTGCGGGAACGGCTCGACCGTCCCGACGCGCCGGGCGTCCTGCGCAGCCGGGACGAGTTCGCCGCCTGGCTCCAGGAGCTGCTGGAGGCCACCACCGAGCGGATGCACGGCGTCCACTTCGACATTCCCGCGCCGCTGCGCCGCGTCGAGTCACGGGTCACCACGTCGGGCGGCACCGCCTACATCGCGCCGTCGCGGGACCTGACCCGGCCGGGCCGGGTCTCGTGGCTGCTGCCCGACGGGCGGGAGCACTTCTCCACCTGGTGGGCGTACAGCACCGCGTACCACGAGGGCGTCCCCGGCCACCACCTGCACCTCGGCTCGGAGGCGTGCCGGGGCGGGCCCGGGCAGCGGCTGAACCTGCTCGGCGGGCTCTCCGGAGCCCAGGAGGGCTGGGCCCTGTACGCCGAGCGGTTCATGGACGAACTCGGGCTCTACGAGCAGCCGGGCGCCCGGCTGGGACACCTGTTCATGCAGCTGCTGCGGGCGGCGCGGGTGGTGCTCGACATCGGCCTGCACCTGAAGCTGCCGATGCCCTCCGGCGGCGGCGCGCCGTGGACGCCCGACGCCGCGCTGGACCTGCTGCGCGACCGCTGCCACCAAGGCCCGTACGCGCCTCTGGAACTGGCCCGCTATTTGGGCCGGCCCGGGCAGGCGCTCACCTACAAGGTGGGGGAGCGGGTGTGGCGGGACGGCCGCGCGGCGTTCCCCGGCGACCGGCGCGCGTTCCACAACCGGGCGCTGGAACTCGGCTCGCTGGGGCTGGACCAGCTCAGCAGCGCGCTCGCCGCCTACCCGGCGTCGTCGGCGGGCAACTCCTCCGGGTCGGCCACCCAGGCGGAGTAGACAGGCAGCGCGTGCCACGGGCCGCCGGCCGGGTCGGTGGTCACCGCGACCACCGCGTACGGGTGACCGAACCGCAGCTCGGCGACGCGCGCGATCCCCTCCGGCGGTAGCGCTGTCGCCCGGCCGAACGCGGTCACCGCGGCGGCCTCGAAGCCGTAGCGGCCGAACCGGGCCACCGCCGACTGCGCGGCGTCGAACCTCGGCCCGGCCAGGCCCAGCAGCTCACCGAGCGCCCGGGCCGCCGCGTCGAAGCCGAACCCGGGCGCGGTCAGGTCGTGCCGGCTGCGCGCCGACCAGCAGGGCAGCACCGCTGTGGCGCGTTCCTCCCGGCCGTCCGCCGCGAACGTGTTCACCGGCTCCTCCCGCAGCGTCCACAGTGCCGTCTCGCCCAGCGGCAGGTCGAACAGCGACCGGTGACCCGGTACGGCGTCCGGGGCGAACGCGGCGGCGCTCGCCAGTTCCTGCGCGGCGGCCAGCACGTCGGCCGCCGGTACCTCGGGCGCGGCGGCCACCGACACCACGAGCATCCCCGCGCCGTCGTCGCCGGTGCGGGCCGGCACCGCGTGCGCCGCCACGTCACCGGCCCGGTCGGTGGCCGCCACCCAGCAGCGGTGCCCGGACGGCGGAGTACGCAGCACCCGGCTCAGCCGGCCGGACCAGGCGCTGCCCGCGCCCAGCTCCGCACCCGCGGTGGTGTCGAACGGGTCGGCCCACGACACCCGGGTCGCGAGCGCGCTGGCCAGCATCAGCAGGGTGTCCGGGGTGACGTCGACCGGGAAGCGGTCGATCAGCCCGCCGGTACGCTCCCGGGCCCAGGCGTCCAGCGCCGCCTGGTCCGGCAGCGGACCACGTTGGGTGGCCTCCGGCAGGGCGGCCCGCCACGCGGCCAGCTCGGCGGCCGGGGTGCGTTCCCACAGCGCGGTGGCGGCGGCGACCATCGGGTGCGGCGCGGCGAGCAGCGCCCGGGCCTCGGC
>NZ_JBXUOV010000115.1:0-18656 GCF_057196585.1 Micromonospora sp. ATLC20 | reverse complement strand
CCCCGACGAAATAAACCCCCCCCCGCGCGGCGGCCGGCCCCCCGGCCCCCCGGCGGCCCCCCGGCGACGAAGGATCGACGATGGCCACCTACCTCCACCAGGCCCGGCGGGCCGGCCTGAGCCGGCTCGACACCAAGGGCTCGCCCTACCTCTACATCCTGCCGTTCTTCCTGCTGTTCGGCGCGTTCGGGCTGTTCCCGCTGCTGTACACGGCGTACGTCTCGTTCAATGACTGGGACCTGCTCGACTCCGGGTCGCACCGCTGGGTCGGCCTCGCGAACTACCGCGAGATGCTGCAGGACGCGTACTTCTGGAACGCCCTGGGCAACACACTCAGCATCTGGGTGCTGTCCACCGTGCCGCAACTGCTCGCCGCGCTCTGGATCGCCCACCTGCTCAACCACCGGCTGCGGGCCCGCACCGCGCTACGGATGGGCGTGCTGCTGCCCAACGTCACCTCGATCGTGGCGGTGACGATCGTCTTCACCCAGCTTTTCGGCCGCGACTTCGGCATGGTCAACTGGGCACTCGGCCTCGTCGGCATCGGCCCGATCGACTGGCAGGCCAACACCTGGAGCTCCCACCTGGCCATCTCGTTCATCGTCGCCTGGCGGTGGACCGGCTACAACGCCCTCATCTACCTCGCCTCGATGCAGGCGATTCCGCACCACCTGTACGAGGCCGCCGACCTCGACGGCGCGTCGCAGGCTCAGCAGTTCAGGCGGATCACCGTCCCGATGCTGCGGCCGACGATCATCTTCACCACGGTGATCTCGACGATCGGCGGCCTGCAGATCATGGCCGAACCCCTGCTGTTCGCCAGCTCCCAGACGCCCACCGGCGGCTCCGACCGGCAGTTCCAGACCGTCGCCCTGTTCATGTACGAGCAGGGGTTCCGGGAGTTCCGCTTCGGCTACGCCTCGGCGGTCGCCTGGACGCTCTGTCTGGTCATCGCCATCTTCGCGATCATCAACTTCCTGCTCACCCGGCGCATCGCCAAGGACGAGGACTGAGGAGAACGCCGTGACCACCCTCGCGGACCCCGTACAGACCGGCACCACACCCTCGCCGCCGCCACGCCGGTCCCACCGGCGCCGGAGCTTCGGGTACCCACGCAAGGGCTCGGTCTGGAGCTACGGCGCCCTCCTGGCGGTCGTGGCCGGGTCGGTCTTCCCGCTCTACTGGTCCCTCGTCGTGTCCTCGCAGACCAGCGACGCCGTCACGAAGGTGCCGCCGGCCCTGGTGCCCGGCGGGCACCTCTTCGACAACATCGCGCGCGTGTTCGACACGACCGACTTCGGCCGAGCCCTGGTGAACTCCTTCATCGTCAGCGGCTCGATCACCGTCTCCGTGGTGTTCTTCTCGACCCTGGCCGGGTTCGCCTTCGCCAAACTGCGGTTCCGAGGCCGAAAGGCGCTTCTCGTCGTGGCCATCGCGACCTCGATGGTGCCGCACCAGCTCGGCATCATCCCGCTGTACATCCTGATGGCCGACCTCGGCTGGACCGGGCGCCTCACCGCCGTGATCGTGCCCGGGCTGGTAACCGCGTTCGGCGTCTTCTTCATGACCCAGTACCTCGGCCGCGCCGTACCCGACGAACTGCTGGAGGCCGGCCGCGTCGACGGGTCCAGCACGTTCGGCCTGTACTGGCACATCGTCCTGCCGGCGGCCCGCCCCGCCGCGGCGGTGCTCGGGCTGTTCACCTTCATGCAGGCGTGGAACGACTTCTTCTGGCCGCTGGTCGTGCTGCAGGACAACGCGACCGTGCAGGTGGCGCTCTCCGCACTGGCCAGCGGCTACACCACCGACTACACCCTGACGCTGACCGGCACGTTGCTCGCCACGCTGCCGATCCTGGTCGTCTTCATGCTCCTCGGCCGGCAGCTCGTCGACGGCATCATGCAGGGGGCGGTGAAGGGATGACCACCACATCCGAAGGCGCCGCCGCGGCCGCAACCCGGCCGGACCTGCCCGAGCTGCCGGACCTGCCGGCCGGCTTCAGCTGGGGCGCCGCCACCGCGGCGTACCAGATCGAGGGGGCGGTCGACGAGGACGGCCGCGGGCCGTCGATCTGGGACACCTTCTGCCGCCGCCCCGGTGCCGTCGACGACGGCACCTCCGGCTCGGTCGCCTGTGACAGCTACCACCGCTGGCGGGAGGACGTGGACCTGCTGGCCGGCCTCGGCGTGGACGCCTACCGTTTCTCGGTCGCCTGGCCACGGGTCATGCCGGCCGGGCGGGGCGCGGTGAACCGGCGAGGCCTCGACTACTACGACCGGCTCGTCGACGCCCTCTGCGGGCACGGCATCCGGCCGTTCGTCACGCTGTACCACTGGGATCTGCCCCAGGCGCTCGAGGACGAGGGTGGCTGGCGGGTACGGGACACCGCCGAGTGGTTCGCCGAGTACGCCGCCGCGGTGGCGGGCGTCCTCGGCGACCGGGTTCAGGACTGGATCACGCTGAACGAGCCGTACTGCTCGTCGATGGTCGGCTACGCGGAGGGCCGGCACGCGCCCGGCGCCGCCGAAGGACATGGTGCCCTGGCCGCCGCCCACCACCTGCTGCTCGGGCACGGCAGTGCGGTCGCCGCAGTCCGGTCCGCCGCCGGCCCGCGGGCGCGCGTCGGCATCACGCTCAACCTCTCCCCCGCCGTGCCGGCCAGCGATACCGAGGCCGACCGGGCGGCGGCGGATCGGCAGGACCTCATGCTCAACCGGCAGTTCACGGATCCGGTGCTGGGCGGCGCGTACCCGCCCGGGTTCGAGCGGCTCTACGCCGGGGTGAGCGATCTGTCGTTCCGCCGGGACGGTGACCTGGCGGTGATCTCCACGCCGCTGGACTTCCTCGGTGTCAACTACTACTACCGGGTGCACGTCGCCGACGCCCCGTACGAGCAGCCCGACCCGGCGCTGCGCAGCGCGTTCGACATCGGGGTCCGGCAGCTACGGCCGGACGGGTTGCCCACCACCGACCTGGGCTGGCCGGTGGAGCCGCAAGGGCTGTTCGACACCCTGACCGGGCTCGCGGACCGTTACCCGGGCCTGCCTGCCGTGTACGTGACGGAGAACGGCTGCGCCGACCTGCGGGACGGACCCGAGCCGGACCCGGAACGGATCTCGTTCGTGGCCGGGCACCTGGCGGCGGCGGCCCGTGCGGCCGCCGTCGACGACCGGCTCGATCTGCGGGGGTACTTCTACTGGTCGCTCATCGACAACTTCGAGTGGGCCCGCGGGTACGGGCCCCGCTTCGGTCTGGCCCACGTCGACTACGGCACCGGATCCCGTACGCCCAAGGCCAGCTACCACTGGCTGCGTGACCGCTTGCGGGCGTGGCGGGAACGCACCTCCACCTGAAGCGCCGCCCGCGGCTCGTGGCCGGAACAAGCTCTTCGATCATGAAGGCGGGGCGTGGGCGCCGGGTTCGCCTGGCGGGGCGTCGAGGGCCAGCCTCAGCGCCGCCTCGACCGGATAGACCGGGCAGTACAGCGGAGTGTCTGTGGCCGGCGGGGCCGCGTCCTTCGCCTCGAACGCCTTGCGGGCCCGGCCGAGGTCCGCGAGCAGGTCGGCCACTGACGGTTCCGTCTTCGGCTCCGGGGGCGCCGCCTCGACGGGTGCCTCCGTCTTCGGCGCCGTGATCGAGACGCCGAGCGCCGCCGCGGCGGCGTTGAGCCCGTCCTTCGGCATCGCGGCGGCCAGCGCCGAGAGGCGGCCGACGGCCTGGTCGGCGTACGCGGCGTCGACCGGCACCGCCGGCAGCTCGAACCGGGTTCCGGTCTGAGCGCCGAACGGGGCGTCGCGGAACACCCGGTCGCGGTTCTCGGCGTCGACGAGCACGTGGCGGCCGTCGTGGAGGTCGGCGTACAGGTTGGCCGCGAGCACGTTCCCGTCGAGCAGCAGGTTCTGGTCGGGCACGGTCGCGCGGACTGCGATGCTGTCGGCGAAGGCGAGCACGTTGGCCTCGACCCGCATGACACCCCGGCCGGAGATGTCCAGCAGGCAGCCGGTCGTGGACTGCCCGGTTGACGCCCGGCCGGTGGGGTCGGCGGCGAACAGGACCGTGTTGCCGCGGATGGTCCAGGGGCCCGCGCCGGGTGCCTGGATACGGACGGCGGTGCCGCTCGTGTTGACGACCACGTTGTTCTCGAACGTCCCGTACGCCGCACTGAGCTGCACGGCGCAGTACGCCGCGTTGGCGAAGACGCAGTTGCGCACGGTGATGCCGCCGCTGCCGCCGCGCAGGTCGAGCAGCGCCGCCGACTGGGAATGGCCCGCGTCGAGGGCGCCGCTGTCGGCGTACGCGTTGTAGGTCGCCCCGTCGAACACGAACCCGTCAAGGATGAGGCCCTCCCCCGAGTCCTCGCCGGTGAGCACCGGATCGCCGAAGATGCCCTTCGCCTTGGTCTCCGGAGTGAGCACGAAGCGCACGGGGTGTCGCCAGGGGTCGCGCGCGGCGAACTCGGCGTCCCACCCGCCCAGCAGTGTCAGGTTGCGTACGGGGATGCGCCACGTGCCCGACCGCAGGCGGCCCGTGTACTCACCTGCGGCGACGAGGATGCGGTCGCCCTCGGCGGCCTTTTCGAGGGCCTGGAACGGGTCGCGGAACGGCGCCTCGCGGCTGCCGTCCCCGCCGGAGGATCCGGCCCGCACGAACCAGTCGCGGCCGGCCGGCCGGGGCGGCTCGGGGGCCGTGACGTCGAGCACGGGCGCGAGGGAGTGGAGGACGATGGTGGCGCTCTGACGCCCGCCGGGCGGCGTGAGGCGATACGTGCCGCGGAGCAGGTACGTGGACTCGACGTCGAGGCCGCGCGAATACCGTACGGCCTCCTCAGTCTGGTGATGGACGAGGCCGTAGCGCGGGGCGAGCGCCCACCACGGGCTGTTGTCGGTGCCGGGCTCGTAGACGGCGACGCCGATGTGCGTCTCCGCGAGCTCGGGGAGGATCTGGGTGTTCTGGTCGAAGCCGACCCCGGCCCGCACCTGCACCGGGGCTCCGGCGAGCGCCGGGTCGGCCTCGTAGAGCCGCGCCCAGTCGACGGCCTGGTACGCCGGACCGGCCGGGAGCTCGGTGAACGGCTCCGGCGCCGCCAGGTCGGCGGGGTGCGCGCCCGGCGCCGCGCCGACCGCGAGGGCGAGCACCTCGGCCGGGGCGAGCCGGCGCATGACGGGCCGCTGAACATCACGGTCTGATGTGGACGGCAGCTCGCCGAGGCCGGCCGATTTCCGCAGCGCGTTGAGGGCGGCGATCGGCGGGCGCTCGTACGTGACGGCGACGTCCACCGTGTACGTGTCGAGCCACGCCGCCGGGAGCCCGGTCAGCTGTGGGTCGCCGACGGTGTTGCCGGCCGCCGAGCGCAGGCCGACGTCTTCGAGCTCCGCGGCGTACTCCTCGGTGAGCTCGGCCTCCGCGCCCGACACCCGGCTGCGCACGATGTCGCGCGGTGTGGCGAAGAACAGGTTGCGGTCGATGGCGATCTGCCCGACGTCGCGCAGGCAGGCGACGGCCGCGTTGCCGCAGCCGACGAACACGTTGTCGGCGATCGCGGCAGCGCCGTTGACCCGTACGCCGACGGCCCGGTCGGCGCCGGAGCCGCGCGGCGGGTCGGAGTCGTCGTGGGCGAAGGCGAAGGTGTTGCGGCTGACCGCGGCCGGGGTCTCGGGGGCACCGTCGCGGACGGTGAGCAGGCTGAGGCCGACGCAGTTGACGACGATGTTGTTCTCGAAGGCCACGGAGTCGCCGCCGAGCTCGACGGCCCCGGAGCTGCCGTTGGCGAAGCAGCAGTCGCGGACGGTGACGCGCTCGCCGCGCAGGCTCACCAGCGGGCCGTCCCCGTAGGAGGCGCGCTGCAGGCCGCCCTGCTCGTCGTAGTCGTCGCGCCCGGCCCCGTCGAAGAACAGCCCGTCCAGGACGAGGCCGTCGTGGCCGCCGATGCCCTGGAGCATGTTCGGCTCGTTCGGGACGCGCAGGCCGGTCTTTGCCGCGAAGACCGTCGGTGTCTGCCAGGGGGTACGGCGGGCGAAGTCGGGGCTGTATCCGCCGAGCAGGGTCAGCTCGGGGGTGTCGACGACCCACGAGGAGCGCTCGCCGCGCCCGGTATAGGTGCCCGCCGCGATGTGGATGCGGTCGCCGGGCGCAGCCTGCCGCAGCGCGAGCCACGGGTCGTGGAACGGCCGGGCCCGGGTGCCGTCGCCGGCCGGGCGGCCCGCCGCGACGAAGAGGTCGGTCATGACTTCTTCACCTCGTCGTCGGCTTCCTCCGTCTTGTCCGCGAGCAGCTTGAAGCCCGCCTTGACCGCGTCTCTGACCTGTGCGAACGCGGCGAGGCCCGTCTGCTTGTAGGTCCCTCGGCCAGGTCCTTGACATATTCCTCCTCGGTCGCCAGCAGCGACTCCAGGGATTCCGAGGCCTTCTTCAGCTCCTCGTTGAACTTCGCCAGCGTGCCCGGATCATCGGTCAGCTGGGCGAAGGCGTTGGTGCTCTCCTGCACGAGCGTGGGGAAGAGCTCGTCGTAGAGCTTGCTGGACTGCTCCTTGGCCGCCTCGGCCCGCGTGTCGAGCCCTCGGTCGAGGACGTTCTCCTTCATCCAGTCCCAGTCGGTGGCCCGGTAGTCGCCGGACGCGCCGATGCCGCGCCAGTTCCCCGCCGCCTCGGCGCCGCGGGCGAAGAGCTTGTCGATCCAGTCCTCGTCGAGCTGTTCGCGGGCCGCGGTCAGCAGCTTGATGTTGTCGACCACCGTCTGCTTCGCGGCACGCTTCTGCTTGGCCGCCATGAGGTTCTCCGCGGTGAGCTTCTCGAAGTTCTTGATCGCCTCGTTGGCGGCTTCCTTGGACGACGGGTCCTTCATGATGAGGACGATCAGGCGGGCGCCCGAGGTCGGGAGGTATTTGACGAGCAGGCTCTTGACCGTGTCCTGGATGGAGCCGAAGTTCTTGAGGAGCAGCTGCTCGACGATCGCGTCGTTGCTGCGCGCGTTCTTGAGGTCCTCCTCGCACTTCTTGATGAGCGCGAGGTCGGCCTCCAGGACCTTGCTCATCAGCGTGGCGACCTCGGGGACGTCGAGCCGGGCGACCTGCGCCCAGATCTTGCGCTCCCCGGCGAGGAAGTCACGCGGGCCGACCGCGGTCCACCGTTCGTCGACGGACATCGCGTTGGCCTGGCTGTCCTCCAGCACCGACCGGATGTCCGATTCGAGGCGCTCCATCAGCGCCTCGGCCTGCTCGCAGTTGGTCTCCCACCGGTCGGTCAGGCCGTCATAGCCCGGTTGCTCCAGCTTGGAGAGCATCTCCTCGAACAGCTTCTCCCGATCGGTGTCGAAGCGTTCCAGCAGATCCAAGACCTTGTCGAGGATGTCCTCCTCGAACCCCGTGGCGCGCATCCGCTGCTCAACGAGCTCGCGGGCGTCATCGACATCTTCCACGAATTTCAGCGTAGGAGCCCTCGGTCACCCGCGGCAGTCGTGAACCCGATCCCTGCCAGATCAAGGATCCGACCTATGCCGCCGCTCGGTGAGTCGATTGTCAGTAAATGGATAGCCCAAACCCAGGCCGAACGGACCCGAGCCGAATCCGAGCTGCACGCCGGGAGCTCCGCCGCACCACGCCGGATGACCCAGGCGGAGATCACCACGCTGGTCGGGGCCCTTGGGGAACATCGTCACCGCGCTCCGCGACGCGGACCCCGCCGACAAAGCCGAGGTCTACCGCCAGCTCGGCCTGCGACTGACATACCACCCTGAAGCGCAAACGGTGCACGCTGAAACCGATCTCAGCGCACACCGTGGGCCTATGGGTCGTGTCCGAGGGGGGACTTGAACCCCCACGCCCTATACGGGCACTAGCACCTCAAGCTAGCGCGTCTGCCATTCCGCCACCCGGACCTGCACGTACCAGCCTACCCGGTCGACCAATGTGAGCTACGCACCGCATCGGTCGGCCTGGCGGGCCGCACGGGGCATTACTGTACACGGCCCAGAACGATCATGCACATCAGCTCCATCGCGGCACGTTTGCGCAGGTCAACGGCCACAACGATCGGGTGGGTAGCGCGCAACAGGCGATTCCGGGCAGCATTGCTCACGTGTCCCACCCCTCCCCGTTGATCGCCACTCAACACCAGGCCCTCGCGCTGCGCGCCGCGGGTGACCTGACAAGCGCCCGCCGCCTGCTCGCCGACGCGATCGTCGCGGCCCGCCCGGCGTACGGCGAGGACCACCAGGACGTCCTGGCCACCGGTCACCTGCTGGCCCGGCTGCACCGCGAGGCCGACGACCCGGCCGCCGCCCGCCGCGTACTCGAAGAGGCCTACGCGGCCGGCGAGCGCCGCCGCGGCGAGGCCGACCCGCTGATGCTCGCGCTCAGCTTCGACCTCGCCGGGGTGTCCGAGGAGCTGGGCAACCGGCACGAGGCCCGCCGCAACTACAGCCGCGTGGCGACCGCCGGGTCCGCCGTGCTCGGTCCGGACCACCCCGCGGTACGCGCAGCCCGCCAGTACCTCGGCGGCTCCGCCGCCGCTCCCGCAGGCTATGGCCCCTCCCCCGGCGGCTCCGCCGCCGCTGCCGGACCGCACCCCGCTCCGCCCCTGCCCGGCTACCCCACTCCGGGCCGTCCCGGGCACCCCGATCAGTCCCTGCCCCGGCATCCGAACCAGGGCCCGCCCGCAAGCCCCGGTCCGGTCCGGCCCGGCCAACCCGGTCCCGTCTCCTCCGGGTACCCCGGTCACGGAGTGTCCGAGCCCACCGTCTCGCTGCGAGCGGTCACACCCCCGCACCCGCCCGCACCGCCTCGGCCCGTCGTCCCGGGTGTACCCGCCGCGAGTCCGCCGGTACCCGATTCACAGTGGGCTCCCCGCCCGGGCCCGGCACCGCAAGCGCCCCACGCCCCGCAGCCGGCTCAGTCCGCGCCGAACCCGCGGGTCGCTCCGCCGCCCCCGGTGGCGCCTGCCCCGCGGCAGCAGCCTCCCGCAGCCGGGCCGAACGGACCCGCGAGTCGGTGGGCGCCGCCCTCGCCGCCTGTCTCGGAGGCGACGACCCGGTTCGCGCCCATCACCGAGGAGGCGACGACGCGGTTCGCGCCCATCACGGATGAGGCGACGACCCGCTTCCCGGTAGTGCCGGTCGAACCCACCGCCCCGGCGAGGGCACCGGTTGCCGGAACAGCGGCGCAGGTTCCCGGTGTCCTCCCGGTGCCTCCGGCCCAGGGCGTCATCCCGGTTCCCCCGGCTCAGCGTGTCCCCCAAGCGTCGCCCGCGACGTACGGCCGACCGGCCGCCGCTCCCGGTGTGACCCCGGTGCCGCCCCTCACCCCCGGCACGCCTTCGCACCCGGCCACCGCCGGTACGTCGACGTCCGGCCCGACACCGGGAACACCCGCGACGGCTTCCGGAGCGCCGACCACAGCACCGACGGTCGGAACGCCGACGAGGATTCCGGCGGTCGGAACGTCGGTGCCCGGACAGCCGACAGCGCCTTCCGTTCCCGGCCCGACGTCCTCGCCTACCGGCAAGCACATCGCGCCCGTGTCGGCGCCGGCGCCGAGCGCCACTCCTACGCCTGCAGTGCCGCCGACGCCTGGCGCCGCCGGTACGCCGCTGTCGCGCCCGCAGCCGGGCACGGCCGGTACGCCGCAACCGCAGTCACAGGTGCCCGGAACTACCGGCATGCCCCCGCTGCCGCCGCCGCGGATGCCGGGAACCGCCGGCACGTCTCCACTTTCACCCCCGCCGGTCATTCCGCCGCCCGCCCCGACGGTCACCGAGGCGCCGCCCGCCGCGATCACCCCGCCACCGTCACGGACGCCTTCGGCGGGACTCCTGCCGCCGCCTCCGACCGTCCTGCCGCCCGCGCCGCGCGTGCCGGCTCCGGCAGTCAGCGACCTACCTCCACCACCAGTCGTTCCGGTTGTCCCGCCGGTGTCGTCCCCGTCCGCTCCGCCACCGCTCACCCCTCCGGCCTCGGCGGCGCCACCGGCGCCCGCCTCCCAGCCGGTGGCCGAATCGGCGCCGGCTGCTGCCACCGCACCGACGCCGCCCTCCGCACCTGTTTCGCCCCGACCGGCGCCCGGGCCCCGGGCGACTCCGACGGCCGAGGCAACCGCTCCCCCACAGCCTGCCGCGGAGCTGACGGCCGGCACCGGCACGAACGCTTCCGGCCGGGGTACGACACCTCCTGTTCCCGGTGGACCGGGCTGGGACAAGCCGACGATCCAGGTGCAGCAGATCGGTCCGCTGCTGGAAGAGGAGGCGGCGCGCAACGCCGCGGCGGCGGCTCCCGGAGCCCCGGCCAGGCCCGCGGCGACCGGCGCCGCCAGCGAGACCCCAGCCGGTGCACGACCGGTCAGCAGCCCTCCGGTCAGCGGACGGTCCGAGGACTCACCGCCGATCAGCGCATCGCCCGCCGGCCCGGCCCAGGCCGCCTCGTCCGGGGCGCCTGTGGTGAGTGCGCCGCTGATGAGCCCGCCGGCTACGGGTGACGGTGACGCTGCCGCGAGCGTGATGCAGCTGAGCGCGCCATCGTCGGGTGCGCCGAGCACCCTGGGCGCGCCCACCGCCGGTGCCCCGGCAACAGACGCGCCACCGCCGCCCGCCGCGTCCCAGGTCAGCGCACCGCCCGCCAGCACTGCGCCGGTCAGCGCGCCGCCCGTCGGGTCACCCTCGACGTCGCCGGTCAGCGCGCCGCCCGCACACCCGGTCAGCGGACCGGCCGGCTTCCCGGTAAGCGGGGTTCCGGTAAGCGGTTACCCGCCACCAGTAAGCGGCCCGTCCGCCGCGCCGGTCAGCGCCGCACCGGCCGTGGGCTACCCGCCACCGGCCAGCGGACCCGCACCCGCCTATCCGCCGCCGATCAGCGGGCCATCCGCGCCCGGCTACCCGTCGCTGGCCGGCGCACCACCCGCGCCACCCGTCAGCGGCCCTCCGGGCCCGCCGGTCAGCGCGCCACCCGGGCCCGGCTATCCGCCGCCGGTCAGCGGACCACCCGCGGCACCGGTCAGCGCCGCGCCCGTGAGCGGTTCCTCCGTACCGCCGTGGGGCATGGTCGCGCCGCCGTGGAGCAGCGCCGCCCCGTCCCAGCCGGTCGACCGGCCCACCGATCCCGAACCGGGAGTGGACGAGCCGGCACCCGCCGACGCGGCAGGCGAACCGGACGCGGAGGCGCCGGAGCCGAACCGGCAGATGACGATCTACGAGGACCTGCTGGACTTCCCCGAGTCCACGCGACCGGAGCCGCCGGCCCAGCCGGAGCAGAGCGCCTGGCCGGCGACCCCGCCGATGTTCCACCAGCCGCCGCCGGTCCAGCCGCAGGACGCGTACCCGATGGAGCCGGAGCGGCCGGGTCGCAACCGGACGGTGCTGGCCCTTGTGGTCGGGGGTGCGGTGCTCGCGGTGGTCACGGCGGTCGGTGTCGGCGCGGTGTTGCTGAACCGGGAGGCGGCGCCTCCGCCTGCCCCGGTGCCCGCTTCCGGCGCCGCGTCGCCGAAGGTGGCCGGGCCGCCGCCGGGGGACCTGAAGCTGCGCGACGACACCACCACAGTCACGGTGACCTGGACCGATCCGACGAACGGCGGGGTGCCGTTCGTGGTGGCGGGTGGCCGGGCCGGGCAGAAGCTCGGGGTGATGGCGACCGTGGATGCCGGGCAGACCCGCTACACGGTGAACGGGCTGAGCGCGAAGCTGGACTACTGCTTCACGGTGCTGGCTGTCTACTCGACCGATTCGTACGCCACGTCGGGTCAGGTCTGCACGGACCGGGAGGGCGGCGGCACGCCGAACTGAGTGTCCACGGACGACACGCTCGGTGTCCACAGGAGGACGGTGCGGGTTTCACCGGCTTCGGGCGGCACCTATGATGGCTCCCGGCTCTGGGGAGGGTCGGCCGTGCTCGGCGTCTCTCCCCCACCGACACGGGGAGGCAGCCGGCAGTGACCACCATCGAGGACGTCACGGGCACCGGGCCGGAGCAGGCTCGTCCACGGTCGCGGATGCGCGGCGGGCTGGTCACCATCGGCACGGTGGCCGCGCTGCTGGCCGCGATGGGCCTGACGGTGCTCGGGCTGGGCGCGGCCGACAACGCGGTGGCGAGCTTCGACGCGTCCTCCTGGTTGTGGAGCACCACCCGCAGCGAGCTGGCCCGGGTCAACGGCGTCACCGCGCGGGTGGACACCCGGATGGAGGTGCCGGGTGGGCGGCGGCACCAGATGCAGGTGGCGCAGACCGACCGGCTGCTGATCCTGCGTGACCTCAACACCGGGCAGGTCAGCTCGCTGGACCTGGCGACGTTGCAGATCACCGCGACGACGCCGACCGCGCCGGGGTTCGGGGTGAGCGTGGCGCTGCACGAGGACGCGGCGTTCGTGGTGGACGCGGTGCAGGGCATCGTCCGGCAGCTGGACCCGCGGGCGCTGACGCCGGTGGGCGAGCCGGTGCGCTACCCGCCGGGCATCACCGGTGGCACGTTCGACGGCGCCGGCAAGCTGTGGGTCGCGGTGCCGAGCGAGGGCACCGTCTCGGCGGTGACCGCCGCCGAGCTGCCGGAGACGCCGGGTGACGCGCCGTCCGCGGGGCTGAGCCCGAAGCGGGTCGAGACGTACGACGTGGCCGAGCCGGCGCACGAGCTGGTGGTGTCCACGCTGGACGAGGGTGTCGCGGTGCTGGACCGGACCTCGGCGTCGCTGGTGACTGTGGTCGGCGGGCAGACGCAGCGGGCGGAGCTGAGCATGAGCGCGCCGGGGAACCTGCCGACGCGGACCAGCGGGCCGCAGGTGCCGGTCACGGTCCCCGGTGACAGGTCGGTGCACGTGGTGCGGGACAGCCGCGAGGTGAAGCGGTTCACGGTGCCCGGCGCCGGTGTCCGGTTGAGCCCGGCGGTGGCGTGGGCGGGCCGGTTCTACTGCGCCGACGAGACCACCGGCACGGTGTACGCCTTCGACGCCGAGGGTCAGCTCGTGCAGACCGTCAAGGGTTCCGGCCGGCCCGGCCCGGTCGAGCTGGAGGTGCGCGAGAACCACCTGTTCATCAACCCGCCGGACTCGTCCACCGCGCAGGTGGTCGACGACCGCAACCAGGTGCGTGAGGTCGACAAGTACGCCAACGACGTGCTGGGCGGCGACCCGCCGCCGGTGGCCCCGCCGCCGCCCCCGCCGAAGAAGCCGAAGGTGTCCAAGCCGGGTGCGCCGAAGTCGGTCACGGCCGCCGCGGGTGACGCGTCGGCGCGGGTGAGCTGGCAGGCCGCCGCGTCCAACGGCGCCGAGATCACCCGGTACGTGGTGGAGGGCGCCGGTCAGACCCATCAGGTCGGCGCGAACCAGCGTGCCCTGGAGATCACCGGTCTGACCAACGGTGAGACGTACACGTTCTCGGTGCACGCGGTGAACGCCAAGGGTGAGGGGCCGGCGCGGCGCAGCAACCCGGTGGTGCCGACCGCCGAGGTGCCGGACCCGCCGGCGTCGGTGACCGCCGAGGCGCGGCCGGACGGCACGGTGCGGGTGAGCTGGCCCGAGGCCGACGGCCAGGGCAACACGATCGCGAGGTACGCGGTGACGGCGACCTCGGCGGGTGCGAGCGCCCCGGCCGGTGAGTCGGCGAAGACGGAGCTGGTGGTGCCGGCCGGGCAGCTGGAGTACGGCACCCAGTACGCGTTCACGGTGACCGCGGTGAGCGAGAAGGGCGCCGGGTCGAAGGCGTCGCCGGTGAGCAACACGGTGGTGCCGTTCACCGTGCCGAAGGCGCCGACCGAGCTGCGCGCGTCCACAGTCGCCGACCAGCCGGGCACGATCGCGGTGCAGTGGTCCCCGGCGGTGGACAACGGCCGTCCGGTGACGAAGTACGTGGTGGAGGCGGCCGGAAAGTCGGTCGAGGTGACCGACGTGCAGGCCACCGTGGGCGGCCTGGGCAACGGGCAGAACGTGACGGTGAAGGTCAAGGCCGTGAACGAGGCCGGGCCGGGACCGGAGGCGAGCACCACCGCGCGAACGGTGGCCGAGCCCCGGATCACGGTGACCGGCTCGTCGGCGGACGCCACGTCGGTGACCGTCACGTTCACTGTGGACGCGGGCGGTGGGCGCGCCTCCTGCACGGCGGCGACCGGCGGGAAGACGGCGAGCGGCAGCTGTTCCAGCCTGCGGGTGACCGGGCTGACGCCGGGTACCGCGTACACGGTGACGCTGACCGCGAGCAACGCCGCCGGTAAGGGGACCGCTTCGCGCGCGCAGACCACCGACCCGGTGTACGGCGTCGCCACCTGCAAGAACGGCCCCGACGGCGACCAGCGGACGTACTGCGACCGGGAGATCCCCGGCGAGCGCAACGGCAACGAGATCTTCGAGGTGCCGCGGCAGGACAACGACCGGCAGGCGGGCTGGGTGCCGGACGGCCACCGGCTGCGCACGTACTGCAAGGTGAAGGGCGAGGACGTCAACGCCTGGATCTACAACAACAACAAGCAGAGCACCTGGTGGGTCCAGGTGGACTACAAGGGCAAGACGTACATCCCGTGGGCCTGGCTCAACCTGGAGGGCGGCGACGACCTCGGCGTCCTGCCTGGCTGCTGACCGCACCGTCCGAGAGGCGCATCCGTGAACACGCACGAACCGCTGAGCCAGCCGGAGGTGCAGGGCTTCGCCGCCCTGGCCGCCCGGCTGGCCGACAACGTCAACGCGGTCGTGCTGGGTAAGCCGCAGGTGGTGCGGCTGGCGTTGACCGCCTTGTTCGCGCAGGGGCACGTGCTGCTGGAGGACGTGCCGGGCGTCGGCAAGACCACGCTGGCGCGGGCGATCGCGGCGACGGTGAAGGGGCAGTGGCGGCGCATCCAGTTCACGCCGGACCTGCTCCCCTCCGACGTGTCGGGGGTGACCATCTTCAACCAGGCCAGCCGGGGCTTCGAGTTCCACCCGGGGCCGGTGTTCGCCAACATCGTGATCGCCGACGAGATCAACCGGGCGTCGCCGAAGACGCAGTCGGCGCTGTTGGAGGTGATGGAGGAGCGGACGGTCACGGTGGACGGCGTACGGCATCCGGTGCCGCAGCCGTTCCTGGTGGTGGCCACGCAGAACCCGGTGGAGATGGACGGCACGTACCGGCTGCCCGAGGCCCAGCTCGACCGGTTCCTGGTGAAGCTGTCGGTCGGCTACCCGGACGAGGCGGTCGAGGTGGAGGTGCTGCGCGGCGCGACGGTCCGCTCCCCCGACTCGCTGACCGCGGTCACCGACACCGCCACCGTGGGCGAGATGGTGAAGATGGCCCGGCGGGTGCACATCGCCGAGCCGCTCTACGCGTACGCGGTGCGGCTCGCCGCGGCGACGCGTACCCACCCGCAGGTGCGGGTCGGGGTGAGCCCGCGCGGGGTCATCGCGCTGACCCGGGCGGCGTGCGCGTACGCGCTGATCGACGGCCGGGGCTGGATCATGCCGGAGGACCTGAAGGCGCTCGTCGAGCCGGTCTTCGCGCACCGGCTGCTGCTCACCCCTGATGCGCAGGTGCGCGGTGTCACGCCGGCCGAGGTGCTGCGTCAGGCGGTCGCGTCGGTGCCGGTGCCGCTGCCGTCGGGCCAGGCCACAGCGGTGCACGGCTGAGCGTGGGGATCACCGCCCGTGGCATCGGGCTGCTCGTCGCCGCCCTGGTGCTGCTCGGCGTGGGGTTCCGCTACGCGTACCCGGAACTGACGGTGCTCGGCGCGGCGGCCGCGGTGGCGGTCGGCTACGCCGTGGTGAACGCGGCCTGGCGGCCCCGGCTGAGCGTTCAGCGGCGGGCCGACCCGGACCGGGTGGCCCGGGGTGAGCCGGCGGCGATGGAGCTGACGGTGCGCAACACCGGCCGGCTGCGGGCGGCGAACCTGGTGGCCGAGGACCGCTGCGCCGGCGCGCTCGTGCCGGTGCCGCTGCTGCGGTTGCGCCCGGGCCGGGACACTGTGGTGCGCTACGACGTGCCGACGCACCGGCGTGGGGTGGTGCCGGTGGGGCCGCTGCGGGTGGTGCGCCGGGATCCGCTGGGGCTGGTGGCGCTGGCGCGCGGCTACGGCGGCACGGTGCCGGTGTGGGTGCATCCGCGCATTCACCCGCTCTCCGCGGTGCCCACGGGGGCCGGGCGCAGCCTGGACGGGCGCACCGACAGCGTGCCGCACGGGTCGATCACGTTCGACTCGTTGCGGGAGTACGTGGTGGGCGACGAGTTGCGCCGCGTGCACTGGCGCACCAGCGCCCGGGTGGGTGAGCTGATGGTGCGGGAGAACGTGGACACCAGCCTGCCGCGCCTGGTGGTGGTGCTGGACAACCGGGCGTCCGCGCATCCGGGCCGCGCGGGTGGTGTCGCGGAGTCGTTCGAGTCGGCGTGCGAGGCGGCCGCGTCGGTGGTGGCCGCCGCGGTGCGGGAGGACCTGCCGGTGCAGCTGCTGCTCGTCGTACCGGCCGAGGTGGAGCCCGCGGGCGCGGCCGGGCCGCTGGACCGGCTCGCCGCCGTGGAGCTGGCGGACGCCGGACCGGACGTGCTGCCCGCCGCGACCGGGCGGCTGCGCCGGGACCGGCTCGGCGACACGCTGGTGTTCCTGACCGGGCCGGGTGGCCGCGGCGACCTGGGGCACGTCGGCGCGTTGCGCGGCGCGTACCCGTCGGTGGTGGTCGGGATGTTCGGCGCGGACGGGCCGACCGCGGCCGGCGCGGCGGGCCTCACGGTCCTGGACGCCGCGGACGGCGCGGCGTTCGCCGCCGAGTGGGACGGGGTCCGCCGGTGGTGACGCCGCCGCGGACGCAGGCGGCTGAGCGGGCGGTCCGGGCGTTGCGGGCCGTGCCGGTGCCGGCCGCGCTGATCGTGCTTGTCGCGCTCGCCGGCGTGGTGCTGGGCCGGGTGTACGCGGACCCGCTGCTCACCCGGCTCATGGCCGGCGCGGCGGCCGGGTCGGTGCTGGTCAGCGTGGCCGCGAGGCGGCTGCCGTCCTGGCTGGTCGCGCCGCTGTCGGTGGCCGCGCTGACCGGGTGGACGCTGCTGTCGCTGCGGCTGGCCGCCGCGCACGCGGCGCTGCCCGGCGGGCTCGGCGAGGTGGCCGCCGACGCGGCCCGCAACGCGATCCCCCGGCTGCTCACCGCGATGATCCCGGTCGAGCCGGCCCCGGACACGGTGCTGGTCCCGGTGGTCGCGGCGTGGCTGGCCGGGCTGACCGCCGCCGAGGTGGCGCTGCGCGCCGGGCGGCTGCTGCTGGGCTACCTGCCGCCGGCGCTGCTGTACGTCGGCGCGCTCTACGTGGTCGGGCCGAACGCGGATCCGGCGATCGGCCCGACGGTGCTGTTCGCCGCGGTCGCGGCGGCCGGCCTGGCGACGCCCGGGCGCCGCGACGGCCCGGCACCCGATCCGGTCGCCGGCCTCACTCCTGCGGTACGCGCGGCGGTACGGCTGCGGCTGGTGTCGGCGAGCGCGGCCGGGCTCGCCGTGGTCGTGGCGCTGGCGGCGCTGCTCGCCCCGGTGGTGGCCGCCCAGGTCGACGAGCGGCCGGTCGACCCGCGCCGCTACGTGGAGCCGCCCCGGGTGGAGTCGCTGGACGAGAACCCACTGATCCGGATCTCCGGGTGGGCGCTGAACCCGGACCAGCGGCTGCTCGACGTGCGCACCACAGGGGGCGCGGCCGGGGACGGGTCGCCGCGGATCCGGCTGGCGGTGGTCAGCGACTACGACGGGGTGACCTGGCGGGTCGGTGCCACGTACCGCAACGCGGGGCGGATCCTGCCCGCCGCGGAGCCGGCCCCGGACGCGGCCACCGAGGAGGTGCGTCAGGAGATCACCGTCGGCGACCTGACCGGGCGGCTGCTGCCGGCGGTGCCCACGCCGCGCGAGGTGACCGGAGCACGGGTGGCGTACGACCCGGCGACCGGGACGCTGATCCGCCCGGAAGGGCTCGCGCCGGGGCTGCGGTACGAGGTGTCGTCGGTGCGGGAGCGCCCGGACGCGAACCTGCTGCCCACGGCGAACGTGCCCGCCGGGGACGAGGTGGCCCGGGTGCTGCGGGTGGCCGACGGGGCGCCGGAGCCGATGCGCCGGCTCGCCACCCAGCTCGCCGAGTCGAACGGCGCCCCGTACGCGCGCGCCGACGCGATCGCCACGTTCCTCGCCGAGCACTACCGGGTGACAGCCGACGCGCCCAGCGGGCACGCGTACCCGAACCTGGCGTTCTTCCTGTTCGGACCGCGCAACGGCGGCGGGCAGCGGGGCACCTCGGAGCAGTTCGCCGCCGCGTTCGCGGTGCTCGGGCGCCTCGCCGGCCTGCCGACCCGGGTGGTGGTCGGGTTCGAGCCGAAGGGCGACGGTCCGGTGCGGGCCGCCGACGCGTACGCCTGGCCGGAGGTGCTGTTCGACGGCGTCGGCTGGGTGCCGTTCGACCCGATGCCACGTCCTGATGAGGAGCCCCGCCCGGTGGAGGAGGACTTCCGGCCGCAGCCGGAGGACCCGCCGCCGTCGGAGGTGCCGGCGCCCACCGAGGAGCCGAGCGCCACTCCCCCGGCCGCCGCACCAGCACCCGGCCGGGCCGAGGGCGGGCTCGGGACGCCGGTGCTGGTCGGTGGCGGTGTCGGCGGGCTGGCGTTGCTGGTCGGTGCGGTGCTGGCGGCGAAGCGGTGCAGCTCGGCCGGGGGCACACCGAAGTGGGCCGGGCTGCCGCCGACCTCGTTGAGGGCGACGAACCGGCTCCAC